>DATEGM010000436.1:0-7232 GCA_035280085.1 Terriglobales bacterium | reverse complement strand
GCTATATTCGGGATGCTTGTTCATCAGCGCCCGCTCTTCCGGGGTAAGCGGGCCGGGTTTCTTCAGGATGGCATCGGGAACGCCGATTTTCCCGATGTCGTGGAGCAGGGCCGCCACCTCCACCTGGTACATGTGCTCTTCCGGAATATTCAGCGCGCGCGCCACGCGGATGGCCCACTCCGCCAGGCGGGTGCTGTGGACGCCGGTGTTCAAGTCCTTCAAATCGAGCAACTGGTTGAAGGCGCAGACCAGGGAGTTGCGGAATGCGGCCTGCTGCTCTTCCAGTTCTTTCAGGCGCAGGCCCAGCGGGGAGTACAACTCAGCTGTTGAGTTGGCCAGCCCCGCCATGAGCCGCGCGCCTGCACCGGGTTGGACTATTGATGACAGAATTGCACCGCCGAATAAGTGTCGAGCCGGCCGTATCCCAGCTGCGGGTCGGAGATCCAATCTGCCTTCGCGAGACCGGAGGCCACGCTGGAAACCGAGCAGCCGCCGTTCTGGCCCAGCATGAGGGCCGCAGTTCCGGAAACGAAAGGCGCGCTGAAGGAAGTGCCCCAGCCCGCGGCGTAGGTTCCCCAGGGATAGGTGGTGACAACGCCTTCACCCGGAGCCGCCATGTACACCGGCGGGGCGCCGTAGTTGGTAAACACCGATTGCGTGTCCTGGTTGGAGGTGGAAGCGACATCCACCACGCCCGGCAGGGCACCGGGATAGACATAGATCTGCTGGCCATCGTTGCCGGCGGAAGCCACAGAAATCACGCCCTTGTTGTTGGCGTACTTGATGGCGTTGGCCAGTTCCCTGGAGTAAGTGGTGTAATCAAAGCTCATGCTCAGGACGCGGGCGCCGTTTTTGACCGCGTAATAGATGGCGCGCAGGACGTCGGAATCATAGCCCGTGCCGTTGGCATTGAACGATTTGAGGGGCATGATCTGCGCCTGCGGCGCCACCAGGTGGACGATGCCGGCGGTCATAGTGCCATGACCGAAGGCGTCATATTGCGAGCCGTCGAGCACGGCCACGGTGCGCTGATCGAGCACGGCGACGGTGCGCTGGTTCACCTGTCCTGTTTCGGCCTGGCTCATATCGGGGGAGGCGCTGACATCGGCCTTTTCCGAGCCGCCATTCTGGTTGCGGGTGAAGTCATAGCCATTCACCAGAACGCCCTGCAGCACCGGGTTAGTCGGGTCCACGCCGGTATCAATGACAGCGACAATCACCCCCGAGCCAGCCGCACCAAAGGTGGATTGCGTCTGTGCCAGGCGAATCAGCTGCGTAGCCGGCTGGTTAACGTACCCGTGCCAGACGGTCGAGCCGTAGTAGGAAGTTGGCGCCTCATCGGTCAAGTAGCTGGGGGGCGGACCGGCCGTGGCTTCGAGCGTGGTCACCGTCTGATCCAGTTCAACGTCCACGATGCCGAGTTGAAGCCGGAGTCGCAGCAGGCAGAGCACGGGATTCAGCAGCGGAGGGAAGCTGACCACGAACAGCTGGCCCTGGGGATCGCCGATGGTGTTCACCACGTTGCAGCCCAGCAGGGCACATGTCAGGTTGATTCCTGGAAGGCCCAGTGAATCGCGGACAATTAGCCGGGTCTGCGCCGCCGCCGACGAGGGGAAGAGCGTCAGAAAGCAGAGCGCCGCGCACATCAGAATGCCGCCTTTCCAACTGCGCTTTCTTTTCGTGTTCTGATCCTGAACTTCCATGTTTCCTCTCCCCCAGTGCGAACGATTTTAGGAACTGTTGTATTTTTCAGCTACTTACCGGTGTAATCGTCTCTGCTGCGTCCTCGTAACCTGTTTTGCTCACCAAAGTCACCTGCCCGGTCATAACTTGAGCTGGGCAATGGAATGCGGATTGACCGCTCTGCATCCACCTCAATGGCCAGTTGCATTTCCGCTTCAGCCGCGACCTCCAGATGAAATTCGCCGAAGTTTGTGGTCCAGGTGCTCTGCAGGGCTTCTCCCTGGCGATTCAACAGGGCCACGGGCACGGCTTCTGACGCCAGGCGCAGAGTTCTGGCGTCCAGCACCTGGCCGACGATGGATAAAGCCTTGGAATTGGCGTGTTTATCAATGCGCAAATCAATGGTCACGCCTTCCGCCTCATAAACCATTTGCCGAGCCACAGGAGCGCCGGAACGAATGCCCGCCGGCAAAGGCCGGGCGAAGCTGTCGAAGACCAGGCTGGTCAGGCAGGGAGTGGAAGGGGCGGTAACTTTCGCGGCGGCAAACTGGGCCTCTACCAGGCGGATAGCCTGGGGAGGAGGCGTGTACTCCTGCTCTTTGGCGGCAACGCCCAGGAAGGACTTCCACAGAGTTGCGGCGCTGGAGCAGGCCGCGCATCCGGTAGCAAGGTGTGATTCGATCGCCGATTTCGTTTCCGGCGTGCTATGGCCGCGCACGAAGTCGGCCCAGGCGGTTTCTGCAATATGTTCCACTCATCTCTCCAAAATGGGGATTGTTGAAGTCCGGTCTTTCTCCGGCTTTCATTCCAAAAGGGGAGGCAGGCGGCGAAAAAATATAGGGGGAGGCGAAAAACTTGTTAGTCCTTGCCCATCAATAGGAAAGGGGCCCAGTAAAAGGGATGGGGGTAGGCATTTCTCAGTTCCTGCATGGCTTTTTGCAGGGCAGCGGCCCGGGAGCCGCCCTCGCCCAGGTGGCGGTAGAAGGCGACCATGAAGTCGCGCGTGCTGGCATCCTGGACATCCCACAGGCTGAGCACGAGCGACTGAGCGCCTGCCTGGAGGAAGCCCCGCGCCAGGCCAATCAGTTCGTCGCCCGGGCTGACGACGTTCAGCCCGGTGGCGCAGCCGCTCAGCACCACGATTTCGGCGGGCAATCTGAGCTGGTAAATGTCGTAGACGCTCAGGTACGAAGTGCCCAGGCGGATGGAGGAGAACATGGGATTGTCCTGCCGGAAATAACCGTGGGTGGCGATGTGCAGGCTGCGGCAGCGCGGGCCGAGGCGGCGCAGAGCGTCCTCCGTGGCCTCGGAGCCCAGCAGCAGTTGCGAATCGGGCAACAGAGCGCTCACCGCTTTGGCTTCGTCTTCAATGGAAGGCGCCAGTTCGTCGCGAATTCCCATGACCAGCGCGCAGCCCTCGCGGTTTGCCTCTTTTTTCTGGCAAAGGGCGTAGACGCTGGCGCTGGGCGCGTAAGACACCGAGAACTGGTCAATCAGGTAAGCAGCGCCGTCGTGCAGGGCGTGGAAGGGCACGTGGTGGAGTTGGCCATGGGGCACGAAGATGACGTGCTTGTGCCCCAGCAGAGGCCGAAGCGGGGCCACCAACTCCTGGTACAGGCCGTGCAAGTGCCCCTGGATGGAGTCAAACATCGCGTTTTTGAATTTTTCCACGTACTGCGGGTCGAGGCGGAATTTGGAGAGCTGGAAGCGCAACATCTGCAGCAGCTTGCGCACACGCGCCTGCAGGGTGACGGCAGCAAAGTCGGCGGTTTCGCGGGTGAGCACGCAGGCCAGCACGCGATCCTGAACGGAGAAGTACTCGACGAGAGCGGTATCGGGCGCCAGGCTGGCGCGAATCTCCTCTAGCGACGCTACCTCCGGAATTGCGAAGCCGGCCTCATTGGCCTCGGCAACCGTGGCCCCCTGCAGGGCGCGCATCAGGTGAGCTTCGCGGTCCTGCGCCTCGCGCTCCAGTTTTTCGATGCGCTCGCGGGAGTGGCCTTCGGGCTGCAGTTGCTCGCGCTCGATGAGGTTGTAGTACCAGTTCAACTCCTCGCGCAGGCCGCGGATGGAGCGCACCAGCTCACTTTGGCCGGATTCGTCGGCGGTGGAGAGGCGCGCGGGCTGGGCCATGAGGTCGAGCAGGCTACGAGATTTGGCCTGTTCGATGTAGCTGAAGATTTCGCCAAAGTCGCCGCGGGCACGAAGGCAGAGGTCAACCAGGTGCTCGTAAATCTCGGATTTGTTGCTGAAGAACGCAAGTTTCAGTTCTTCGCCGCGCAGCTGTCCGCGAATCTTGTCGAGGGCTTGCCGCGCGCCCTCGTAGGCGGCGAAGGCGGCAGCCTCATCGCCGCAGGCGCGCTCGATTTCTCCCAGGAGGAAGCCAGCCTGATAGCTCAGCAGGGGAGATTCCTGCCCGCTCAGGCGCTCGAGTCCCGCCAGGCAATGCTGGTGGGCGAGGGGAAGTTCCTGCATGCGCAGGGCGATGCGAGCCAGGAGAAGCTCGGCCATAACCGCTTTGCCGCGCACGTTAGAGGGAGCGAAGAACTCGCGGGCGCCTGCCGCCAGCTGGCGCGCTTCAAACAGCCTGCCTTCCTGGAGGAGCACCAGCGCCTGGTACAGATCGAGCAGCGAAGGCCAGACCTGGTTTTTCTCCTGGAGGAAGAGCTGTTTGGCCTGGGCAAAAAGTTCCAGCGCTTCAAAGGGCTGGCCCTGGCGGCCGGCGGCAATGCCGCCAAACACCAGGGTTTTGGCCGCTTCGTACCCCATGCCCAAATGCTGGAATTGTTCGTGTGCGGCGCGCGCTAGATTCGCCGCTTCGCCGTTCAGGTTGAGCTCAAGATAAATTTCCGCCAAATCCAGGTTGCAGAGCGCAAGCTGGTACTTGTCATCGGCCTTCTTGCCGCTGGCCATCGCTTCATGCAGCATCTGGATAGAGCGGCCGTATTCGCCGCGAAGAAAATAAAGGTAGGCAATGTTGTAATCCGCCTGCGCCACCAGGATGGGCATGTTCTTCTGCTGGCAGTGGGCGCGGGCCAGGCGATGGGTTTCCAGCGCCTTGGCGAACTGGTTCAGGCTGATGTAGCAGGTGGAAAGATTGCTGAGCACAGCTGCCAGGCCCTCAGCGTCGTCGTGCCTCAGGAGTTCGCGGTAGGCGCGTTCGTAGCATTCAGCAGCCTCGGCAAAACGGTCCTGGCGGTGGTAGATGTTGCCGGTGTTGATGTCGAGACGCGCAAGCCGGAGCGAGTCTCCCTGCTCGGAAAAAATACCGCGAGCGCGGTCAGCGGCTGCCAGGGCGCGGTCGTAGTGGCCGAGCAGAAGGAGCGGCTGAATTGAGCCGCTCAGGGTGCGGGCCAGTTCGACGCGGTGATCCAGTTCCTGGAAGAGCGCGATGGCGCGTTGATGGTATTCGACGGCCGCGGCGTGCTGATCAATGGCATAGAGGGCGTTGGCCTTGGAGCGCAGGCTTTGAGCGAGCGCCAGCTTGTCTCCTAAAGATTCGGAGATGGCGACTGCCGCGTCCGCCAGGCGCAGGGCGCTGACCGTATCCACGCGCACGAGTTCTCGAACCCGGTTGGAAAGCTCCTGAACGATGGCTGGCTGCCATAGGGCGCGCTTTTCGGCAATGAACCGTGAACGCGCATGCTCGTCGGCAAGAGCCGAGAGCTGCGCGATCAGCGTCTCCAAGTCCAGGGCTGGTGAGGGTCCGGCACTCACTTGAATCCCAGCCTTTCCAGTTGCTTGCGGAGATGAGCGAGGCAGCGCCCGCGAATGAAGCCGATGGAGCCGGTGGCGAGGCCCAAGCTGCGGGCGATCTCCTGGTAAGGCCGGGCGGGAGTCTCATAAAACAACATGCGCACGAGGCGCTCGCAGCGTGGCGAGAGGAGGCGCAGAGAATCGCGGACGACCTGCTCGCGCTGTCCTTCAATCAGGACTTCTTCCAGGATGGGCGTGCCGGCATCAACCTGCGCTTCAATTTGTTCGCTCTCCAAGGGGACTTGCCGCTTTCCCTGCGCGCGGCAATGAAGGCATTTGCGGTAGCACACCTGGATGAGCCACTTGGGGAGCGCCTGCGGCTCCCTTATGTCCGCCAGGCCGATGAGCAAATCAAGGAAGACTGCCTGAAAAATGTCCTGTGCTTCCTCGTGCAGCCCCATCTTGATGGGAATGGAGTAGACGAGGTTCTTGTACTTGGCGACCAGAGTGGTCCAGGCTTCCTGGTTGCCCTTGCGGCAGGCCGCGAGCAGGCGCTCATCATTCCACGGCAGTTGCCGCGCGGGTTGGGCCGTGAGAACGGGCATTCAGTGGGACCGCGCCATTTCCGCTCCCTGCCTGAGGTAGAGCTGGTCAACGTTCCACAGCGTGGTGGGCTCGAGCACCGCGGGATGAAAGTTCCCCACCCCCGGCTTGGCTGCCACCAGCACATCCGGCGTGGCCAGGAACACCAAGGGCAGATTGGAGGCAATGATCTGCTGCGCCTGGTCGTAGAGCCGCTTGCGGCGGTGGTAATTCAGGGTAAGCATCTGCTGGTTCATCAGGCGGTCAAGCTCGGCTTCCCAGGTGGTGGCGGGGCGAGTCTCGCCCAAGTGCCACAGGTGAGTGCTGCCGTTGGAGACCCAGACATTCATTTCCGCATTGGGGTCGGCGTCGCCGCCGCCCAGGCCGAGGATGGCGGCTTCGTAGTTGTAGTTCTGGAACACGCTGGCCAGAAGAGCGCGAAATTCCAGCGGCACGACGTTGACCTTCACGCCCAGCTTCGAGAGATCATCCTGGATGATGGTGGCCATTTGCATGCGTTGCGAGTTGGAGGAGGCAACAACGATGGAGAATTCCACTGGCAGATGGTTGGCGTCCATCAGTCTGCCGTCGGAGTTCCAGGAGAAGCTGGCGGACTTGAGCAGCTGGCGGGCCGCTTCCAACGAGCGCTGGGGATGGGGAAGGCTGGAGTTCACCCACAACTTGTTGCCGGGGCTGACGTTGCCCCAAAGTGACGTCCCGCGCCCGCCATAGGCGAGGCGAACGATGGCGTCGCGATCAATGGCCGCCGAGACCGCTTGCCGAAAACGCAAATCGCGGAACCACGCCTGCTTGCGCGCAACCTCAGGCAGTTTGCTGGAGGAGAGCTCATTCAGGTTGAAAAGCAGAAAGTTGTATTCGGTGCTGGGGCCCAAGTCTTGAAGCTGGAAACCGGCGCTTTGCCGCGAGAGCAGGGAATAATTTTGCGCGCTGAGGCGGTTGACTACGTCGGTTTCACCGGCCTCAAACTGCATCAGGCGCGCGTCTTCATTGCCGGCAAAGACGAAAACAAGCTCATCCAGATAAGGCAGGCGGCGCCTGGCCAAATCGGCTTTCCAGTAGTACGGGTTGCGTTCCAAAACCAGGCGCTGGCCGGGAAGGTACTGCTTCAGGCGAAACGGGCCAAGGCCGACAATTTGCGAAGGCGAAGTGTTCAGCGACCACTGCTGCAGGAATTGGCCATCGCGGTAGGGCTTCTCCAGTACGTGCCGAGGCAGGATTGCCAGGCTGTCGAAGATGCGTTCGGCGGCGGC
>DATEGM010000435.1:0-2861 GCA_035280085.1 Terriglobales bacterium | reverse complement strand
CGCAACATCAACGTGGTAGCCGGCCGTTTCTTCGACAATGAAGACGAGCAGGCGCGCAACAAGGTAGCCGTGCTGCAGGAAAAACTGGCCGACCGGCTCTACGGCTCACAGGATTACGCTATCGGCCAGGTCATGAAGCTGAGCGGCCTGCCTTTCACTGTAATAGGAACTTTCAAGGAGGGGGTGGAAACCTTCGGCCAGACCGAGGTCACCCAGGACACAATCCTCATTCCCTACACTGTGAGCCGCTACTTTAGCGAGAACGCCAGCACGGTCAAGCAGATCTACTTCAGCGTGGCCGATATGGCCGACGTCCCGCGCGTGACGGAGCAGGCGCGCAAGGTCATCCAGTCGCGCCACCGCCCAGAGTCGGTGTACGGCCTCAGCAACCTGACCCAGGTGCTCACGCTGGCGGCTAAAACCGCTAACGCCCTCACCCTCGTGCTGCTGCTCACGGCGATGGTGGTGCTGCTGGTCAGCGGCATCGGCATCATGAACATCATGCTGGCCACGGTCAGCGCCCGCATTCGTGAGATCGGCATACGTAAGGCCGTGGGCGCTACCCGCGCTGAAATTCGCGTTCAGTTCCTCACTGAAGCCATCATGATTTCCCTGGGTGGCGGGCTCCTGGGGATTATTATTGGACTGGCTCTGCCATTCTCCGTCCGCTTTGTTACCAGCTACCGGCTCCCCGTTTCGGGGTGGTCAGCGGTGATCGCATTGGCGGTTTCCACCTTTGTGGGCGTGCTCTTCGGCACTGTGCCTGCCACCCGCGCCGCACAGCTTGATCCGGTAGAGAGCCTGCGCCACGAGTAAGGTCCTGGATACTGGCTAGCACCAGCCATTACACTGTCACCCGCATGAGAATTCTGGTCACCGGAGGTGCGGGCTATATCGGCAGCATAGTTTCCGCCGAGCTGCTACGGGCCGGCCACCAGGTGATTGTCTACGATGATCTAAGGCACGGGCATCGGCGAGCCGTGCCCAAGGGCGCCGAATTCATAGTCGGCGAGGTCGGGGACCGCGAAGCCCTCGGCCGCGCTTTTGAGCAACATCGGCCGGAAGCGGTCATGCACTTTGCCGCGCTCATCGAGGCCGGCGAATCCATGCGGCTGCCCGAACGCTACTTTCGCAACAACACTGCCAGCTCGCTTACCTTACTGGAATGCATGCTGCAGCACGGCTGCAAGCGCCTGGTGTTTTCCTCCACCGCCGCCCTCTACGGCAATCCTGAGCGCACGCCCATTGAGGAGGATGCCCGGCTCATTCCCACCAACGCCTATGGCGAATCCAAGCTGCTGGTGGAACGCATGCTGGCCTGGTTCCACCGCATTCATGGGCTGCGTTATGCGAGCCTGCGCTATTTCAATGCCGCCGGCGGCGCTGGGGAACTGGGCGAAGACCACCAGCCCGAGTCGCATCTTATCCCGCTGGTGCTGCAGGTCGCACTCGGCAAGCGCCCCAGCATCGCCATCTATGGGACGGATTACCCAACACCTGATGGCACTTGCATTCGCGACTACATTCATGTGCTCGACCTGGCTTCCGCGCACGTGCTGGCGCTCAACGCACTCGCCACCCGAGACCAACTGATCTATAACCTGGGTAATGGCCGCGGCTTCAGCGTCCGCCAGGTGGTGGAGGTAGCGCGCAAAGTGACGGGGCATGCTATTGCAGCGGAAGACGCGCCCCGCCGTCCCGGCGACCCGGCGGTTCTGGTGGCCAGTTCGGAGAAGATTTGCCGCGAATTGGGGTGGCAACCCCGCTATCCCGAACTGGAGCAGATTGTGGCTAGCGCATGGGAGTGGCGCAGGCAACGTCCCAACGGATATGGCGAGTAACCCAAATTGACGATTGATGATTGAAGATTGACGAAGGAAAACCGGTGAGCTTAGGTCCGCAGCGGCTGTGGCTGCGCAAAAAATTTGCATTTGCTACGGACCCACGCGGATTAGCACAGATCACGATCGAAGGACGGAGCAATCCTGTTTGATCCGTGTGATCCGTGGCTGATTTTTTTGCGGATGAGACATGGCAGTTGATCTGACTTGCGAGCCACATCGGCGCTTTAACCCGCTCACAGGGGAGTGGGTGCTGGTTTCGCCGCAGCGCGCCCAGCGGCCGTGGCAGGGGCAGGTGGAGCCGGTCGCACCTGCCGAGGTTCCAGCTTACGATCCCGCCTGCTACATGTGCCCCGGCAATGTACGCGCCAATGGGGTGAGCAATCCGCGCTACGAATCAGCCTTTGTTTTTGAAAATGACTTTCCGGCGCTGCTGCCGGGCACTTCCGATGCCGTACTCGGCGACGATCAGCGCGGCCTGATGCGCGCCCGCGGGGAACCCGGCATTTGTCGCGTCATCTGTTACTCACCGCGTCACGACCTCAGATTGGCCACCCTCGACTCCGCATCTGTCCGGAACATTGTCGGCCTGTGGGCGGAGCAATACACCGAACTTGGCGCTGCGCCGTCCAGCAACTACGTGCAGATTTTTGAGAATCGCGGGGCCATGATGGGAGCCAGCAATCCCCACCCGCACTGCCAGGTTTGGGCGAACTCAAGCGTCCCGGACGTGCCCGCAAAGGAACAGACATTGCAGCAGTCGTATCTGAATGCGAACCGTTCCTGCCTGCTTTGCGACTACCTGCGGTTAGAGGACGAACAAAAAGCCCGTCTAGTACTGGACAATAAGGAAGTAGTTGCGCTGGTGCCCTTCTGGGCGGTATGGCCGTTTGAAACCATGGTGCTGCCCCGGCGGCACCTCACAGGTTTGGATCAGCTCACCGCCGCGGAACGCACGGCCCTGGCTGAAACCCTGCAGCAGCTCACGCAGGCCTACGACCGGCTGTTCAACACTCCTTT
>DATEGM010000434.1:0-8298 GCA_035280085.1 Terriglobales bacterium | reverse complement strand
CCATCGCGGGTTGTGCCGAACGGTTTGCTGGTCATTTCGGTATTTTAGGCGATGGCGCCCGCTGTTTGGCGTGGGCCATAATTTCGGCCATAACGTTGCGGTGACGGCCGAAGATGTCATCGGACGCGCGTTGACAGCCGGCGCTTGAGTGGACTAGAAAACCGGGGTTCGCCACACCCGCAAAGTGTTGTTTGAGGACAGGAGATCATCATGACGAAATTAGGTTTATTGACCGCGCTGGTGCTGGCCTTCGCATCGCTGGGCCGGGCGCAGACGCTGGCGTCCACTCCGCCCA
This sequence comes from Terriglobales bacterium, assembly GCA_035280085.1. Classification (GTDB taxonomy): domain Bacteria; phylum Acidobacteriota; class Terriglobia; order Terriglobales; family Acidobacteriaceae; genus JAICWP01. Next base: position 8,003 of record DATEGM010000434.1, on the reverse strand, counting down.
TGGGCTGGAACAGCTGGAATCATTTTGCCTGCAAGGTGACTGCGGCCGATATCCGCGCCGCCGCCGACGCCATTGCCGGCAATGGCATGAAGCAGGCCGGTTACACCTACGTGAACATTGATGACTGCTGGCAGGGCAAGCGCGACGCGCAGGGCAACATCCAGGCCAACCAGCGCTTCGGCGACATGAAGGCGCTGGCCGACTACGTTCACAGAAAGGGCCTGAAGATCGGCATTTATTCCTCGCCTGGCCCCAAAACCTGCGCCGGCTACGAAGGCAGCTACCGCCACGAAGAGCAGGACGCGAAGCAGTACGCCGCCTGGGGCTTCGATTACCTCAAGTACGACTGGTGCAGCGCCGAGAAGGTTTACCAGCCCAGCCAAATGCCCGAAGTTTATAAAAAGATGCACGATGCGCTGGCGGCTACTGGCCGGCCCATCGTGTTCAGCCTGTGCCAGTATGGACTGGGCCGCGTGTGGCGCTGGGGCGCGTCAGTGGGCGGCAACCTGTGGCGTACCACCGACGACATCAGCGACCATTACGACCGCATGGCGCTGATCGGCTTTGGCCAGAACGGCCTGGAACGCTTCGCCGGCCCCGGCCACTGGAACGATCCTGACATGCTGGAGATAGGCAATGGCGGCATGAAGCACGACGAGTACATCACCCACATGTCGCTGTGGTCCATTCTGGCGGCGCCGCTGCTGGCGGGCAACGATCTCTCCAAAGTGAGCGCGGCAGACCTGGCCATTCTTACTAACAAGGAAGTAATTGCAGTTGACCAGGACGTAAAAGGTGTTCAGGGACATCGCGTGGCGCAGGAAGGCCCGCTGGAAGTGTGGGCCAAGCCGCTGGCTGACGGCAGCTATGCCGTAGGCCTGTTCAATCGCGGCGAGTCGGCGAATCCGGTGACGCTGCAGTTGAAAGACATCGGCGTCAGCGGCAGCGCTCATGTCCGCGATTTGTGGGCGCATCGCGACTTGGGTTCGTTCAGCGGCAGCTACACCGCGACCCTGGCCAAACACGGGGCGGTGATGCTGAAGGTGAAATGAGACTGATTGCAGATGATGGTGACGTCCCTCCGGGACTCCTGGTATTTTTGCGTGCTGTCCCAGGACTGCCAGTGCTGGGAATTCCGCGGGAGAACAAACCGAGTCCGCTTTAGCGGACGGCACCTGCTTTCGGCCGTAGCCGAAAACTGGAACCAATCTGACACCCAACGAGGCGCAGGACGAGTTATGACGCAGCCTCTTAGCCCCTCCGGCAAACCGACGTTTACCTGACTACTGACTCCTGACTCCTTCCGATTACAATGTCCGGCTGACCCTATGATCGCCCTCACCGCCGCTGCGCTGCTCACCCCTCGGGAACGAATCGAGCAACCACTGCTGCTGCTGGATGGCGGAAAGGTCGCGGAGGTGACCTCGCGTGCCGCCCGAGAGCTCCCGCAAGGCGCCCGTCACTTCGACTTTCCCGGCGCGGTGCTGGCCCCTGCTTACCTCGATATCCACATTCATGGCGGCATGGGCCACGATGTGATGGAACCCAACGCGGACGGTCTCGCCCGCTTCGAAGCATTCCTGGCGCAGCACGGCGTGGCTGCCTACTTGCCAACTACCGTTACCGCACCGGAAGAGAACATTCTGCGTGCCCTGGACTGGCTGGCAAAAAGAATTGAAGGAAGAGAAGGTGCTGCTCTCGGCGCGCGTCCTCTCGGCATTCATCTGGAGGGTCCCTTCATCAGCCATGCCCGGCGCGGTGTTCACCCGCCAGAATTCCTCGTGCCACCCACTCTCTCCAGATTTGAAACTTACTGGCAGGTGGCCCGCGGACACATCAAAGTAATGACGATCGCCCCGGAAGTGGAAGGTGCCATGGAGGTGATTGCCGAGGCATCGCGCCGTGGTGTGTGCTGCAGTCTCGGCCACTCTGATTCTGACCTCCCGACGGCGAGAGCGGCAGTAGCCGCGGGCGCGCACCACGCCACTCACACTTTTAACGCTATGCGTCCGCTGGATCATCGCCAACCCGGCCTGCTGGGCAGTGTGCTAACCGACCCCGGCGTCAGCGCGGACATCATCGCCGATGGCATCCACCTGGACCCTACTGTCGTCCAACTGTTCTTAAGAGCCAAAGGAACGCAAGCAGCCGTGCTGATTACGGACGCCATCAGCGCCACCGGCATGCCCGAAGGCCGCTATCGCCTGGGCTCGTTCGAGGTGGAAGTCAGGGGCAACAAGTGCACCAAGGTCCGAGGCGACACGCTGGCGGGCAGCGTGCTGCGTCTGGACCAGGCTGTGCGTAACGTCATGCAATTTGCCGGATGGAAGCTGGAAGAAGCTGTTCAGCTGGCGAGCGTCAACCCCGCGGCAGTGATTGGGGAAAAGGGCAGAGGCATTCTGAAGGCCCGAGCGGATGCCGACGTGATCGTTCTCAGCCCGCGCGGTGAAGTTCAAAAGACTATCATCGCCGGCAACGTGGATTAGCGCCACACAATCAGTGCCTCAACTTGTGCCCGGATTTTGCAACGCTGCCACCGGCCATACATCAAAAGCTCAAAACGGAGGAACGAATGAGCACCCAAGAAACGTCTCGTATGCAGAATCGCCGCCTGGGTCGCACCTCGGCCATGGTTTCCGCTATCGGTCTGGGATGCATGGGCATGTCGGAATTTTACGGGCCGCGCAATGACCAGGAATCCATTGACGTAATTCACCGCGCCCTGGAACTCGGCCTCAACTTCCTCGATACCGCTGACGCCTACGGAATTGGCCACAACGAAGAACTGGTCGGAAATGCTATCCGTGACCGCCGCGAGAAGGCTTTTCTGGCCACCAAGTTTGGCAATGTTCGCACACCCGATGGCGGCTGGGCCGACATTAACGGCCGCCCGGAGTACGTGCAGCAGGCCTGCGAGGCCAGCCTGAAGCGCCTCGGCCTGGAAACCATAGATCTCTATTACCAGCACCGGGTTGACCCCAAAGTGCCCATCGAGGAAACAGTTGGCGCCATGGCACGCCTGGTTGAGCAGGGCAAAGTGCGTTATCTCGGGCTTTCGGAAGCTGCTCCGCAAACCCTCCGCCGCGCCCACAAAGTGCACCCTATCGCCGCTCTGCAAACCGAGTACTCCCTGTGGACACGCGACCCGGAAGGGAACGTTATCCCCACTTGCCGCGAGCTGGGGATAACGTTTGTGGCCTATAGTCCGCTGGGACGCGGTTTTCTTACCGGCAAGATTCAGAATCTAAACGATCTTGCGCCCGATGACTGGCGGCGCCGCAATCCCCGTTTCGAGGAGCAGAACCTGCAGCGAAATCTGGACCTCGCTCAACGGGTTCAGAAGCTTGCGGGCGACAAGAAATGTACGCCCGCGCAGCTGGCATTAGCGTGGTTGCTGGCGCAAGGCGAGGACATTATTCCCATTCCTGGCACCAAACGGCAGAAGTACCTGGAGGAAGACATCGCGGCAGTTAATATCCGATTGAGCGCAGAGGAGTTGGCCCGCATTGAAAAAGCCGCGCCCAAAGGAGTCGCCTCCGGCGAACGCTACCCGGACGAGGGCATGCGCCGGGTCAACCTGTAACGGTAAGGGTTTTGCCGACAAAAAAAGAAGTCTGCTCTCTTGAAACTTGAAACCTGAAACTTTGAAACTAGCTTCTCTCGTCACTGAACCGCCTCCAGCTCTCATGTAATATGAGGTTTTTCCGGACCAGCGGGTCCGGCTGGAGGCCTTCTTGGCTACTCATAAAATCCGCGTCATCCAGTACGGCGTTGGGCCCATCGGCGCCGGAATTGTGCGCCTGATGCTGCAGAAGCCGGACATTCAAATCGTTGGCGCCGTTGATCTGGATCCGCAAAAAGTAGGCAAGGACCTGGGACGCATCGTGGGCGCGGAACGCGACCTGGGAGTAATCATCGGCGGCCAACCGCGGGACGTCCTCCGTGCCGGCGCCCACGTAGTGGTTCACAGCACTTCGTCTTACCTCACCCACGTTTCAGACCAACTCATTGGCTGCCTTCAGGCCGGCAGTAACGTGGTCTCCACCTGCGAGGAACTGGCTTATCCTTTCCGGAAGCATCCCGACCTTTCTCAGCAATTGGACCGGGCGGCGCGCGAACACCGGGTTGCTCTCCTGGGCACGGGCGTAAATCCCGGTTTTGCCATGGATAAGCTGGTGCTTACGCTTTCCACCGCGTGCCAGGAGGTGCGGCAGGTGAAGGTGCGCCGGGTAGTGGACGCATCACGCCGCCGCCTTCCCCTGCAGAAAAAAGTAGGCGCCGGCATGAGTGTGGAGGAGTTTCGGGCGCAGGTGCAGGCTGGCGTCATAAAGCATCACGGACTGCCGGAATCCGCGGCCATGATCGCCGACTCGCTGGGCCTCCGCGTCGACACCATTGATGAAAACATTGAGCCAGTTGTGGCCCAGGAGACGGTTCGCAGCGAGTTTCTCGAGGTCGCACCCGGCCGGGTCACAGGAGTGCGCCAGGTGGCCCGAGGCCTTGGCGACGGGCAGGAGAATGTCCGCCTGGAACTGGAAATGTACCTGGGCGCTCCCGAACCCGTGGATTCCATTGAGATTAGCGGGGTACCCGACCTCAGGTTGGCGATTCCGGACGGAATCCACGGCGACCTGGCCACCGCCGCCATCGCGGTGAATTGCATTCCTGCGCTGCTGGAAGCGAAGCCCGGTCTGCTTACCTCACGCGACATCCCCATGCGTTTCATGCCGGCTGTCGCGCAAATGCAGACCGTAGGAGCGTAATGGAAGTGAGTAATAGTGAGTAATTTGGTAAATCGGGTCCAATTGACCCAATTACCCGATTACACAATTCAGTTGGGTTTCTTCCCGTTCAGGCGATAACGGGAAAAAGCGCGGCTGGCTGCGCGCGTCAGTTGCTCCAGGTTAGAAACGGTGTTGCTTTCTTCGTCGGCTTCCGGACGCAATGCCTGGCGTAGCTTTTCGCGCAGAGCGGAATCCTGGTTCACAACCTGGCAGTAGAACCACAGGAAATGACGCATCTGGTCCAGGGCCGATTTCAGGGTCTCCAGGGCTTCCACGCTGACCGGTTCTTCCTCCGGGTCAGCCGGCGTCTGCATGGCCGCTAAATTGAGTTCCTGTTGGATTGCCCTCAGATCCTCGGCGACACGCTCAATGCGAGCTGTGACTTCGTCCATGGCCCTGTTCCCTTCTCCCGCACGTGCGGCGCACGGTGCAAGAAGACAAGGCTACCTTCTCATCCACAGGTGAGAGCAGCCAGATGTCCTGTGTCCATGAGCCTTGGTAATGGAATGTTACTTCCGGCGGATGGCGCTCCCAGCAGGCGTTTCCGAGCAGCCTTTCAGCGTGAAAATATAATCCGAAGTAACCGCTGGTCAGTTGCCGGCACGCCCGCCGGGAATCTTCACACCGTTGAGCGACGTGGCCCGCGCACAAAGTGAACGATCAGCGAGATTACCGCTACTACCAGCAGCAGGTGAATGAGCCCCGAAGTAACGTGCACCGCCAACCAGAAAATCAGCCACAGCACCAGCAGAACAAAAAACAACCACAGGAAAATTCCCATGGGCAAGCCTCCTCGGCCTCCGCTTTGGAAGCCGTATTGAGAATTAGAGGGGCAGCCGCAAGCAGCAGGTTGCACCCTGGTGCTTCAGGAACAGAGTTTTCTGTTTCTCGCCGGTGTTCTCGTAAGCCTCTTAGCTGATTTGTGTTACAACCCTTGCTGTGCAGAGCGCGAAGGCCGCGCGCGGAGGCTTGGTCCGGAGTATCGGGCGCTGGAGCCTGGCCGCGCTCATGGTCAACTCCATTATCGGCAGCGGTATCTTTGGCCTGCCTTCGCTAATTACCCGCCAACTTGGGTCCGCCGGGCCGGTGGCCTGGGTAGCAGCGGCGGTTTTCAGCGGCATCATCATGCTCTGCTTTGCCGAGGTGGCCTCACGCTTTAGCGAGACTGGCGGCCCTTATCTGTATGCCCGGGTCGCTTTTGGGCGTTTCACCGGCATTCTGATGGGCTGGCTTACCTGGCTGGTGCGACTGGCTTCAGCGGCAGCCAACGCCAACCTGTTCATCATTTACCTGGCAGAATTCTGGATTCATGCCCAGGCGCCCCTCGCTCGGGTAGTGGTGCTAACGGCGCTGATTGGCATGCTGACCGCCATCAATTACTGGGGCGTGAACGCAGGCACGCAACTGAGCAATGTTTTCACTGTGGCCAAGTTGTTGCCGCTGCTGGTGTTCATCCTGCTGGGCGGTATGTATCTGGTAGCGCACCATCAGCCCGTCCAGATTGGATTTGCCAATACCGGCCACGGTTCCTGGCTGGATGCCATGATTCTCATGGTCTTCGCCTATGGCGGATTTGAAGGCGCGCTCCTGCCTATGGGAGAGGCCAAAGATCCTCGACGTGACGCTCCCTTCGCGCTGATCACAGCGCTGGTCATCTGCACAGTGGTTTACACGCTGGTGCAAGTGGTGGTGATGGGCGTGCTCACAAACTCCGCCGCCAGCGATCGCCCCTTGGCCATCGCGGCGCGTGTGTTCATGGGTGAGGCGGGCACAGCCTTTATTTCCGTCGGAGCCTTGCTTTCCATTTATGGTTATCTGTCTTCCATGCTTCTCAATACCCCTCGCCTGACCTTTGCTCTCGCCGAGCAGGGGGATTTTCCCCAAGTATTCGCCGCCATCCATCCCCGCTTCCGCACGCCTTACGTTTCCATTGTGGTGTTTGCAGCATTGCTGTGGGTCTTGGCATTCACCGGCAGCTTTCAGTGGAATGTAGTGCTGTCGGCGGTTGCCCGGTTGTTTTACTACGGTATCGTCTGCGCCGCCCTGATTATTCTGCGCCGCCGCGCTCCGGGTGAGGCCCGCTTCCGCTTGCCGGCAGGCCCGCTGCTCGCGGTCTTTGGGATCGTCCTGTGTATCGTGTTTCTGACCGCCATGCACCGTAGTTCGTTCTACGTCCTCCTGCTGGTGGCGCTGATCGCCCTTCTGAACTGGTTGTGGGCAAGCCGGCGCGAGTATTCACACTCGTGATGACAGACACATTGTGTGTTCATGCGCGCGGGTGTTACGCTACGCGCTTCCCATGAAACGGCTTCTGGGGACACTGCTTCTGCTCTCATGTGCGGGTGCGCACGCCTTTGCCGCGCCCGCTGACTACGCCCTGCAAAAAGACGTGGCTGTTCCCATGCGCGATGGCGTGGTGCTGCGCGCTGACATCCTGCTTCCTCGCCGTAACGGCCGCTTCCCTACCCTGGTCTACCGCACTCCCTACAACAAGGAGGACGCGCTGAAGGGTTCTACGACCTTTCAGCACGCGGTGGAGCGCGGCTACGCCATAGTGGTGCAGGACGTGCGTGGGCGTTACGCGTCAGCCGGCGAGTTTGCCGCCTACCAGAATGAGGGCCGCGATGGTTACGACACCATCGAGTGGGCGGCGCGCCAGCCCTGGTCTGATGGCAATATCGGCACCTTCGGGCTCTCCTACCCCGGCGCCGTGCAATGGCTGGCTGCGGTTCAGAGTCCGCCGCACCTGAAAGCCATGGTCCCGGCCATGACCTTCTCCACCCCGCGAAACTTCTTCTATTCCAGCGGAGTGTTCGATATGTCGTGGATCGCGTGGACCTGGGAGGATATCGCCCCCGACCTGCGTGCGAAGAAAAATCTGCCTGGTCCGAAAACATACCTTGAGGCGGAGGCAGCCTGGCCTACGGCCAAAGACAAGATGCTGCGGACCGTGCCTTTGGATTCACTTGCCGAGTTGCGCGGCGTGGCGCCGTTCTACTACGAATGGCTCAAGCACCCGCCGGACGATTCCTGGTGGAACTGGGCCGAACTGCGCGACAAATACGCACGTGTGCAAGCCGCCGTGCTCAACCTCTCTGGCTGGTACGACGAGGATTACGGGCCGGAAGGCGCAACTACGAATTATCTTGGCCTGCTCGCCGCCCGCAAGGGCCAGCGCGATCCGCGCACACACCTGCTGATTGGCCCGTGGATTCACGG
>DATEGM010000433.1:0-11265 GCA_035280085.1 Terriglobales bacterium | reverse complement strand
ATGCGACTGAAGGAAGAAAAACAGGTGATGGAGAAGATGGGGCTGGAGTACCGACTGCTGGAGTCGGGCTGCTGCGGCATGGCGGGAGCGTTCGGGTACGAGAAAGAGCATTACGAGGTTTCTGTGGCAGTGGGAGAGCGGGTGCTGCTGCCGGCGGTGCGCCAAGCGGAGGAATCGACGCTCATCATTGCCGATGGTTTCAGCTGCCAAAGCCAGATCGAGCAGCAGACGGGACGGAAGGCGCTGCACCTGGCGGAAGTGCTGGCCGTGGGGGTGAACAGGCCATGAGTTTTCCCACATTTGCCCGCGCCAGAGTTGGCATTCATTCACGCTCTGTAGATTACGGGCAAATGTGGGGCACCCGTCAATGCGGGCAAAGGTGGGGCACCCATCAACGCGGGCAAATGTGGGGCACCCGCGTCGCATGGCATGCTCTTCTCATATTTGTTGTGATTTCAGTTCCTGCCATCCTTACGGCCCAACCATCGCCGCACGACTGGTATGAGGTTCGGGTGGAGCAACAATCTCCGATACAAATCATCACCTTCGCCACGGATGACGGCCCTGTCCGCATTCTCCTGCCGGAGCACATTGTAAGCGGCGAGTCGTTTTACGGGACCGTAGAGTTGCCCGCCGAGGGTGCGAGCACCGCGCCGCAATCTTACGTGCTGCAGTTTGCGGGACAGTCGGCGCACGCGAACCAGCACGGATTTTCGTGGCAGGCGCCCGGAGTAGCGGCGGATACCGACCTGGTGCTTCTGGTCAGCGACTTCAGAGGCGTGCGCGTGGCGCAGGCGGTTATCACGGTACAAGCGCAGGCACCCGTCGCCGAAACGGATGGCGCTCTGTACATCCCGAAGGTCGTCCAGAGCGGCCGGGCCATGGCGGTGAGCGGCACGTTCGATGGCAAGGGTACAAGCGTTTCCCTGACTATGGGCAAGACCCCGGCGGATTTATTGGCGCAGACCGCCCACAGGTCCGTGTTTAGGGTTCCACACCAGTTGCTGGGAAACACCAAGTACCTATTCACTCAAAGCGGTCAGGTTCATGAAGGTACTATGCGCTGCATTGACATTGACGAAAAGATAACCGCTACGTCTCTGCTCAACGCTAAGCGAGCGCCCTACCAGCTTGTGGTCCGCGGCCTGCAGGGGATGGACCGTGAGGTCGTCATAGATCTCCGCATCCTCACCCCTACCCTGGCGAGCTTTGATCCGGTCCAAGTCTCGCCTAAAGGCTTGCCGGGCGAACCGTCGCAAATCATCTACTTCCCGCACTACAGCGAAACCATTTACATTCAGCCTTCCTGGCTGCGCAAGGACGGCACGTTTCCCATCAACCGGGTTCTGAGCGGCATCCAGCCGGGCAAGATTCGAGTTATCGCGTCGCTGTTGATACCAGCCTCGGTCGAAGACGAGGTCGTCCTCGTCCTGAACCTACCACGGCAAAACTTCAGCGATCTCCCGGGTCAGGCGCACGCCGCTCTGTTGCGCCGGCGGTACGGCGATCAAGCCATGCCGCTCCTCGAAGCCGTGCTTGACCGCCAACCGGACTTCGGTGAAGCGGTGGATGCCATGCTTTATCTCGATATGGATGCGGCTACCCCTTCCATCTTTCGCGCCATCAGCCGCAGGCCGAATTACAACTGGGATTTCGCGCTGGGCTGGTACATGAAGAAAATCGGGCAAGACCCGAACTATCGGTTTCATGATGGATTGCACACGGCGGCGGCGCAGATCATCGAATCTAAGCCGACCGACACTGCGGTGCAGGCTCTGGTTTTGTCTGGTTCGAAGGCCGACCTTTCCCTCCTGGAGCGGGCCTACGCCATTCCCGACCTCCATCCCGTGATTCGCAACATGGTGGAGGCGGCGCTGGGACGGTATGGTTACGACCCTGCCCTGCGGGCCATCGAGCAGAGACTGAGTGTGGTGATCGGCCAAGCCGCGCCCGGGCAGGAATTCACTTGGGCCACGCAGGAGGCGGCCTTTACTCACAGCCCGCGCCTTATTCCGTTTCTCTGCCGCCACCTGCATGATCGCTCCTGGGACTTTGGGGATTACGTGGTCTCCCCGGCAAGCGAGGCGGCGGCCGCGCTGGAGGAGATACGCCGCGCGAATTCCACGATGAATCCCGAACAGCTGCAGTGTCCTTCATCTTAAAAGATGCGCAGGTTCTTCGTCGCGCTCGCCGAGCAAGCTCGGTTCGCGCTTCCCAGTTCATACCCAGGACGTTCCGGCGTTTGCTTTAGTATGGCGCCCAAATACGGCTGGTGCATTTTGGGAAGTGCAAGTTATCGTTTTTGGCGGAATCGAGGAGACGTAACAAGTTACGTCTCTACCGGTCTTCGTGATTATGCGAGCGGTGAAAAAGCAGGTCCATTCGCTGCGCTCAGGATGACAAAAACAAATTTCAGGATCACAAAACAAATCTCAGGATGATGAAACAAAGTGCAATGTGACAAACAAATTTCAGCAACAACAAATAGAGTAGTGGGGTATAGGCAGCTGAAGCTGTGTCAGTCTATGCGGTGCGTTTGGAGCGCACGGGCGCTTCGGTGGAGGCGGCGGAATCAGCCTCGCTGTAGGCGCGCCAGCGGTTCCAGAAGATGCGCAGGGTAGCGGCGATGGGAATGGAGAGATAGACGCCAATCACGCCGGCCACTTCGCCGCCGGCGAGGATGGCAAAAATGGTGGCCAGAGGATGAAGTTCCAGGCTCCTGCCCATAATGCGCGGGGAGGTGAAATAGTCCTGAATAAGGCGCCAGGCGCCGAGCAAAATCGCGACCAGCAGGATGTGATGATAGCTGGTAAGGAAGGCCACTCCCAGAATCATGATGGCAGCGACCAGCGGCCCCGCCAGGGGAATGAATTCCAGAACGCCAGCGATGACACCCAGGACAGTGCCATAGGGCAGACCAATAAGAGTCAGCAGAGGGGTAAAGACCGCCATGGTGAGCCCAGCGAGAATGAGTTGGGCGCGGATGTAATGAGCCAGCATGGTATCCAGGTCAGCCAGCAGGCCGCGCAGGAACTGGCGCTGCCGCCGGCGGTCCGCCAGGTCCACCATGGTTTCGGCGAAGCGGCCGCCATCCAACAAGAAGAAGATGGCCAGGATGGGCACCAGGATGATCCAAACCGCATTGACGGCGAACTGAGCGGCGAAAGCGCCCACATGCTGGGCCCAGGCAATGATTTCGCGGCGATGGTCGGCGAGCCATTGCTGAAGGTGTTGCTGAGTGTCGTGGCTCCAGCCCTGCTTGGCGCCGATCTGCCAGGCGATCTGGCCGCTGGTGAGTTTTTCCATCCATACCGGAAGCGCGCCCGCCAGGCGCCGGCCCTCAGTAACCAGGCGCGGGCCGGCAAGAATAATGAGCACGGCCAGCAGCACGCCGATGGCGACGTATACCTGCAGCACGGCGCGCGAGCGCCGGCCTTTGGACAAGCGGGAGCGATGCTGGATCAGCGTGACGAGAGGATCCAGCAGATAGGCCACCAGCACGGCAAAAATGAAGGCCACAAGGACCTTCCAGGCGGCGTAAATGAATGCGCCCACGGCCAGGAAGATGAGGATGGTGAAGAGGGCACAGGCTGTGCGCTTGTCCCACAGGGAGAACTTTTTTTCGCCGGGGTCAGGCGAAGTGGCTGGGTAAAAGCGGCGATTGGTGTAGTCGTTCACAGAGCACGCGCACAGGATTGGATGCAGTCCAGCGGGTGAGTGACACGGGCGAAGGGGCCCGCGGCACAAGAAAAGCAGGTCCTTCGCTGCGCTCAGGATGACAATCGTGAAATGGGATGGCGATGCAGCCAGGGTTGACAATCGTGAAATGGGTTGCGATGCAGGCGAGTTCCTTCACGGGGTGGGGCATGTCCAGAAAAGCAGGTCCTTCGCTTCGCTCAGGATGACAAGACAAGCTGCCACCCAGTTAAGGGCCGGACTTCTTCCAGGCACGCCAATCGGCCTCAACCGCCTTGGCCATGTCTTTGGCAGCCGTGTGCAGCCAGGATGCGGGCTGCTTACGCAGATAGCGCTGAATGTCGCCGGTAACTTTGGGGGTGCCGAGGTGGATGTTGGCGGTCTCGGCGCCCATGGCGGCCAGCAGCTTTAATTCGTCGCGATCCCTCGGCAGGGCCTCAAGTTCGAGGCGGCAGCAATGCGGGGAAAGACGGCGGAGGACCCACTTTCCGCGCAACTGGAGAAAGGGATCGGGGCAGCGAATGGCGCGGGAGAGGATGGCCGGGTACATGATTTCAGGAGAGCCGCCGTCCGAGGCAGCCCAACAGCAAGCGGAGGGAACAAGCGCCTTGGCTTCGCGGGCAATGCGTCCGCCGCGCCACTCGGCCACCGCCACCAGGCGCTGATGTCCGAGACTCCCCAGGCCTGCAACCCGACGCAGGATTTTGCAGGTTACTTCTTTCTCCGGTAGCAGATGATGCAGCGCCTCCACGGCCGTTACAGGAACGGGTCCCTTCACGGCAGGGAGAGAATCCACTTTCTTCCAGAAGTGGACGGGATCACGGAGTTCGTTGAGGGCGAGGCGGCGGAGCCAGCCGTGTTCCTCTTCGAGAACAAAGGGCTGGCCGCCCGCCTTCAGATTCTGCGCATAGCCTTCCAGGATGGCCTCGCAGGCGGATTTCCTGCTGAGGCCCAGGTGTTTTTCCTCGATAGCGAGGGCGGCGCTGGCGGCCAGGCGCACCAGATCGTTGGCGAAGGGTAGCTCGCAGGCCTCATCGAAATCGTTGATGCCCCAGATGAGGCGGCCTTCGGCATCGCGCCAGGTGCCGAGGTTTTCGACGTGCAAGTCACCCACCGCGAGCACCCTGGGAGCTTTAGTCAGGCTTGAGCAGACTTCCGGCCATACCTGCGCCCAGCGATAGAAAGTGGCGCGCAGAAACATGAAGAGGCTTTCCTTCATGTGCTGATGCTTCAGGCGCAGGTCGGCATCCCAGACGGAGGTGTGCTGGCGCAGCCAATCCTCATATTTGCGGGTGGACTTGACGATGTTCATTGCGGTTTTCGGATGCCACGATAGAGCGGAGGAGAGGACAAGTCAATTCCGCGAACAGGTGCAACGCATCAAACTCGACGCCCTCCTTCGGAGGGCACGCGGGCGAGGGCGCCCGCGCCGCAAGAGTAATTTCGGTTGGGGCAAAGCAGGTCCTTCGCTGCGCTCAGGATGACAAGCCTGACGGATTGGCGCTGGTTCAGGTCAGGCGGCGGCGGGTTGGGCGAGAGCGGCGGAGGCGCGGGCACAATAGCGGCGATAGTCGCGCAACAGGCGCTCTTCTTCGGCGCTGCCCGCCAGGCTTTCGGCCGCCATTTTGCAGTAGCCCAGGCGGAATGCAGTGTAGGCCTGCAGCCAGGAAGGGAGGCGAAGCTGGGGCCGGTCGCCGCTCAGTTCGGCATATCGGCGCACGAGGTAATTGGCAGCGTCGTCTCCCAAGTCCCATTCCGTGATGGCGCCGGCCAGATCCCAGGCGATATCGGCGGGGCCGGGGAAGAAGTGATCGTCACCGTGAGAGGCGCCATCCACTTTGAGGATGCCGCGTTGAGTCAGCAACCACTCGTGCGGCTGCATGCGGCCATCGGCGACCACAGGCCGCACAATTTGAAGATCGAGAGCTCGCGGCTGGTAAGGAGCGCCAAACTCCTCGTGCAGGTTCCAGGCGGCCATGGCGCCTAGCTCTTCCGGGTTAACGGAGGACTCGAGGAACGCGGAGGCACGGAAGGCACAATATTGGGCGAGGCGATCCAGCAGCGCGGGGCACAGGTCCATGCGAGTGGCAGGAAGGGCGGACTCGCGGGCGTAAGCGAGGTATCCGTCGCCGGCATTCTCACAAACGGGAGCGAAACCGGCATCGGCCAAGGCGCGCGCCCGCTCGGCGACTTTCGCGCCATAGTGTCCCAGGCCTTCAAATTTGAAGAGTTGGTGACCGTCGCGAGAAAGAAACTTGGCGCGCTCCATACTCACCCAGGAGCCCGGCCAATTGCAGACAAGATCGAAGAGGTGTTTGCGCCAGAGGCCGCCGCCGAGGTCAGAGGAGGCCTCCGCAGGGGGCGGGGTCTGGGGGATGGCGTAAGAGCGGAATTCCGGCCAGCGGCGGGCAGCGTGGCGGGCGCGCAGGCGGGAAGGATCAGGTTGTGCGGCGCAAAGGAAGGTGATGCTGTTGCGGGGCACGCCGGCCTGCAGGAGCGCGTCGCCCACAGAGAGGAAGGAGGAGCCGCTGAGGCCGGGGCCTTCATCCACCACCAGGAACTCCGCGCGGCGGGCGCGCTGGGTGGCCAGCCACAGGCGGTGGCCAAAACTGAACTCAGTTCGGCGATCGAAAGGGTGGCCTTGGGGGCGCACCGTGATGCGCTCGGCCTTCATGCCGCGGCGCCGCAGGGCGGCGGCAACCACCGCGCTCAGTGTAGTGCCGATGCTGCGAATGCCGACCACGGCTACATTGTTTGAGGCCAGGGGCAAGGCGGCGGCCAACTCCGCGTAGCGCAGGGGATGCAGCGCGTAGTAAGCGAAGCCTTCAGGAGCGGAAACTGTGATCTGCTCGGGCGGGCCAATGCTGGCTAAGCGGGCGAGGAGTTGCGATAAGGGAACAGCGGGAGGACTGCCCAGCAGCAGTTCCGCCAGCGCATTGGTGGCGGCGGCCGCCGTGACCGCTTCCGGCGAATCCAGATCAGCCAGGCCGCATTCCAGTTCGCCGCAGCGCAGGAGGGCTTCCAGTTTTAAGCCTGCGGAGGGAACCACAGAGGGCGCATCCAGATCACGAACAAGAGGGAGCAGCGCCCGCAGCAAGGCGTTTCCGGAGAGGGCGCGCCGGCCTGGGCGAAACACGAGCATGGCAGTTCAGATCAGGCAGCGTTCTTTTTGCTGCCGCGCCGGGAGCGGGCTACGTCGCCGTCCTTATCAATGAAATACAAAAACTGGTTGTCGCGCTCGACGGCACGCGGCACCAGGATCTTGGAGTCGCCTTTGCCGGACTTGGATTTCTGGCAGACGTTGCCTTCGCCGTCGAGGTAATAAAGGTAGTTCTTATAATCGCGTTCCAAATTAAGTTTTTTGACCTTTTCTGCCATAGGGCATGACCTCGCTCCAACTTGGATTCTGCCGTTTGCTGTGCTGATGCCTTACCGAGGCAGAAAAAAGACGGTCAGCGAGGATGGCGGCGGGAGCGGCGGGGCGCCGGATGTGCCGTGTTTTCTGCTTCTTCCGCGGGGGAGAGGACGCGCCGGACGAGGGGGGTATTGAGTTTGTACTTACGCTCCACAACTTTGCCGGTATCGTCCTGCACGCGCAGGATGAAGACGGGGAGATCGCCTTCCTTGTCGAAATTCGCGTGGGTGATGGTGACGGGAAAGACGCCAGAGAGCTTGCGCTCTCGGTAGGCGGTTTCGTAACGGTGGCGGCGCACGTTCCAGGTGAAAACGCGCACCTGGTTGTAGTCGAAGGGCATGCCGTCGTGGGGTTCGGTGAGCACCATAAGGTACTGGGGAACTTTTTTGTCGCCGTCGGGCACCTGGTCAAGCACGAAGGCGCCCACGATGCGCTGGCCTTCGGCGTATTGGGCGACGTCGAGAGGGACATCAATATCCACCATGCGGGCCAGCACCCAGCCCACACGGCCTTCAGGGTCGCGCACCAGCCACCAGTCTTCGAGCGCAGGCTGGGGAGGCACGGATTTGCGGCTGACATCTTCGCGCACGGGAACGGTGGCGGGCTGCGGCTTGGCACCGGTGGCACGCTTGAGAATCTGCACCTTGGAACCAGCTTTGAGCTGATAGAGATGCTGCGCATCGCGATCGGGAGCGATATGAATGTTAGTGTCGTTATCGGTGGTGCCGGCGGCCATGACTGGAGTGTCGCGGTTGTCGGCGGCCATTTGTTTCATCTGATCAAAGACGTCTTGCCCGACGAGATAACGCTCTTCGACCCAGCCTTCCTTGCCTTCGGCAGTGCGGACGCGCACAAAGCGGCGCGAGTGCTCCAGCACCTGGACCTGCTCGCCGTTCTTGGCCAGGGCTACGCGATTGTAGACGGCGGCAACGCGATCGCGCAGGTACACCTGGGGCACGGTGACATAGGCAACTTCTTTTGGCTGATTGCGGCGGGAACAGCCAGGCAGCATGATAAATGCGAAAAGCGCCAGAAGCAGGAGGTTACGCGATGGCGCGGGCAGGCGCGCCGGAAGTTTTTGGGCCGGCCTCATGAGGGTTTGCTGCCTTAACTATAGCGCCGGCGGGACGGGGCGGGGAGTGGAGGTATTGGCACGTCGGGACAGGGGCGGTGGGCCGCGCTCCCTCGCTGGGCTCGGTCGCGCACGATTTTTTTGTTGCGCTACCCAGGGCTCACGCCCTGGGCTAAAAGCTCTTCCGCCCTGTCGGGCTGGTGTGGTGGTGGTACGCCGCGCTTTCTATCAGAACACGATTTGAGGTGCGCTGGTCAAAAAAGCAGGTCGTTCGGCTGCGCCATGGGAACGGCGCGCCCTCAGCGGCAGGGAACAGACGAAGACATTGGGGCTGTCCTAGAGGGTGAATTTTGAGCTGGGGCGATGAAATCCGGGAGTTGGCCGGTCCAGCGCAGGGGAATAATTGTGGGATTGGGACGCAGCGCTGCTTCATCGGGACGGCGAGCGGTAAGGTCGGTGCGTCGGTAGGCTAACTGGACGGCGGGGGTCAATCCGGTGAGGAAAAACCGCACGCCACAAAGCTCAATGGGCATGCCAACAATGACGAATTCGGAGCCGCGGGGTGGAGAAGGCCGCAGCCGGGGAAGATCGGCCAGAAACTGGCGAGTGATCCTGGAGTTGGAGCGCAAGCCAGAGAGGTTATGCCAGGTTCCCAGCAGGAAACAAATCAGCAGCAGGCTGGTCCAAACACGGCGCAGGCGAAGCTCGACAACACCGCTGAGCAGCGTGGCCAACAGGATGGCCGCTCCAATGGCGCTGATATAAAGCACGCGCGACCAGAGCAGGGCCGGATCTGCAGTCCACAGCAGGAAGTGGGCCGGAAGAACGGCAATGACCATCCATCCCAGGGCGAACCAGGCCAGGCGGCGCCGCTGCGAACCAGGCCGGGAGATAAAAAGGAGTGAGAGCAGTACCGCTGTTGTGGCGGCGGCAATGGCGATTACACGCCAGGCGGGGGGCTGATGCCAGTTGTAGCCGAGCAGGGTTTCCGCCGGCGCGCGCAGGAAAACGGCGATGAATGCCTTGCGGCCCAGCGCCAGAACCGCGGGCGAACCGCCGGGCTCCTGATAGCCGCCAATGCCGTGCAGCACGCGCCAACGATAGATAAAGGTTGCAACGGCGAGGGCGAGGAAACCGGCAACCGCTTTCCAGTTACGGTCGCGCATGAGTGTCAGTTCAAGCCAGATGAGGAGGAGGGGCAGAACGTAAACACTCTCTTTGGCGAAAGTGGCCAGCAGGAACAAAAGGAGGGCGAGCGCATAAGCCGGGGCGGAGCCGCTCTTTCGGAAACGCAAGTAAAGCACCAAGGCCCACACTCCCAGCGCGGTGGCGATCAAATCAAAACGTGCGGCTATGTAGGTGACGGGTTGCACCGTAACGGGTGCAACGGAGAACAAAGCTGCGGCGATCAGCGCCGTTTGCTGGTCGGGGGACGGCGCTGCTCCCCTACCACGCCAGGCCGAAGACCCGCGCCCACACGCATTATCCCGCGACCTTATGAGCGCCAAACTCAGGAAGTAAACACCGGCCGCCACGGCCAGGTGCAGCGCCAGGTTGACGAGGTGATAGCCGGGGGCCCAGTAGTGGAAGAGCCGATAGTCGAGAAACAGGCTGGCGAATCCCAAAGGCCGAAAGAAGAGATGATAGCCGGATCCAGTCACCTGGCCACGGGTGAGCTGCTGCCCGATAAATGGCAGCAAGGGAAAGCATGCGAGCTGCAGATGTTCAAAGTCGTCGCTGACAAAATACGTCCCCAGAGCGGGCAGATATACGAGCGCCGGCAGCAGTAAAAGAAGGGGTGAAGAAAAATGCGAGGTACAAGAGCCGTCGTTCGGTTCCGTAATGCACCGGTTCTTCGACCACAGGAGCAGGCCAATCAGTGCCAGAAGGAAAACGGCGGCGTAGTTCTGCAGCAGTGCAACTCGTCTTTCGGGGCGGGCCAGGAGCAGAACCCCGCCCGCGAGGATGAAAACCAGGGCGGCCATAAGCGCAGCACGGAGCCAGGCAGGAGGAGAGAAGCTTGCCTCAGACCGAGTTTGGGTTGGAATCACCTGATTGATTCGCCGGAACCAATGCCCATGCGCGCCAACTCGGCCGCGGGGGCGACGCCGTTCATGGCGAGGATATCACTGGGTGACAGTGAGGCTGGTGGTACCGGAGGCGTTAGAGCCGTTCGCGTTGGAGGTGGCCGTAATGGTAGTCGAGCCGGTGCTCGTCAGAGTGGCCAGGCCAGGACTACTGGTGGAGAAGGTGGCCACGCTGGTATTGGACGAACTCCAGGTAGTGGACGAAGTCACATTCTGACCATTCAGGGTGGCGTTGAACTGCAGCGTGTTGCCGTTCGTGGCTAAGCTGACCGTAGAGTTGGCGGGAGCGATGCTCAGGATGTTGGTGCTGGAGCCGACAGTCAGAGTGGAGGAGCCGGTGACGCCCCCGTCAGTGGCTGTGATAGTGCTGGTTCCGGAGGCTACGCCCTTGGCTAGGCCAGAACTGGTTATGGTAGCGATGGTGGTGGCGGAAGAGCTCCAGGTCAGATTATGAAGCGAGGCATTGGTGCCGTCATTATTAACGCCGGTGGCGGTGAACTGCAGGGTGGATCCGATGTTGACGGAGGCGGTCTGCGGGGCCACGGTAATGGAGGTCAGGGTAGGACTAACAAAAAAACCACGACAGGAAATGCTCGCCAGCGCGACCAGCACGGCAAGCGCCAACAATGGCAACACAGGTGGTTTCGACATCAGCCAAGACTCCCCCGCCCCAGGTGGGCTATGAGCTATGCGTTGTAAGTGGTCGCGCTGCGTGCATTTTAGCAAACCAGAGTGGCGGGAAAGCGCTTGCCAGCACCGCGGGGCACCACTCCGGTTAGCCACCGAGTCCCAGAGACACCACGGTAACCGGCAGCCATACTCCTCTGCCTGGGCTAAGAACGCGGCAAAGCGCCGGAATTGCGCGAGCAAGGCCGCTAAAGCTGGCGCTTGGGCCTGGCGCGGGGAATGCGCTCATCAATGGGCTTGCGGCCGGCGAAGCCCTCCTCCAGGCCGTGCCAGTGGGTGATGGCCTTCTCCCCCAGTTTCCAGCAGAG
>DATEGM010000432.1:0-4440 GCA_035280085.1 Terriglobales bacterium | reverse complement strand
TCAGATGGAGTTTCAGGACAAGGTTTTAAAGTGCGTGGACTGCGGGGCCGAGTTCATCTTTACGGCGGGTGAGCAACTCTTCTTTTTCGACAAGCAGTTCAAGAACGAGCCAAAACGCTGTAAGCCATGCAAGTCCAAACGGGTGGCCACGTTAGGCGGGCCGCCACCCACGGGGGCCACTTACCCGCGGGTGGAAACTCGCACGGTGTGTTCGCAATGCGGCAAAGAAACCACCGTCCCCTTTAAGCCCACACAGGGGCGGCCAGTGTTTTGCCGTGAGTGCTTCCAGCAGCGGCGCACGACGGCCGCTACCGCTTAAGCCGGATCACCGGCACGGGCCCTTGACGCTTGCTCCGGTAGGCGAGGGTCAAGCGTGTCTACAGGGCAAGCTCCTGCTTCCCGGAAACTCCGCAGGCGAGAGCAGACATCGGTCTCGGTCCGTTTGGTATGGACAGGAAACCTCAGCCTTCACTCAAAAGGGTTAACCAGCTGCTATTAAATGACTTATAAGTTTAGCTTACCTTACGGCCGCGAGGCGCTTCCGCGGCGGCGGCAGCGTCGCGGGAATGCAGGTTGTGGGAAGCGTGCTTCTTATCTTCGTGCTGGATCAGCAAAACCTCAATCTGGCGCAGCAGATCTTCGGTGCCCTGGGGCTTAACCAGGAGCGATTCCGCGCCGCGGCTCTGCCAGTCGCTGCCCAGAGCAGGATAAGCGGTAAGAATGGCGGTAGCGGGTTTGTATTCCTGCTCGCGAGCGGTGCGAATCACGTCGTAGCCGGAGGTCTCGCTCTCCATGCGCATGTCGGTAATGACCATGTGATAGACGCCGGAGCGCAGTTTGGCTTCCGCTTCGCGTGCCGATGCCGCAGTAACCACTTCGAATCCGTTGATCTCAAGAACGGCCTTAAGGGTCAGCAAGATGGGCAGTTCGTCGTCCACCAGCAGGATACGGCGCTTCATAAGATCTCCTGTTCCCACTATATCGGAAATTTCTTCGGATGCCAGTGACGAGCTTTTGGTTTCCGAGTAGCTGCTTTTCTGGCTAAACGCCGCGTTGATGGCGCTAGCGCCCGCCTATAATAGCACCGTGTCCAACTTCTACGTGGAGAACTTCGGCTGCCGCGCCACGCAGGCCGACGGGGCAGCCTTAGAACAGCAATTGCGGGCGCAGGGGCTGCACTCGGCCGCCAGTCCGGGCGCGGCGCAGGTGGTGGTACTCAACACATGCACGGTTACCGCCGCCGCCGACCAGGACGCGCGTGCTGCCATTCGCCGCATTCGGCGCGAAAACCCGGGCTGCCAAATCCTGGTTACGGGATGTTATGCGCAGCGGGCGCCGGAAGAAGTAGCTTCCCTGCCCGGGGTACGCTGGGTGGTAGGCAATTCCCATAAACACCAGATTGCGGAGCTAATTGCTAAGGACATTGACCACAATGTCTCCGCCCCAGGCAGGGCTGGTGACTTCAACTTCCTGCCCTTGAGCAGGTTGCAGCCGGCCAACTCAACCAGCGCTTCCCTTCTGATCGGCGATATTTTTGCGCACACCGAACTGCTGGCGGCCCCGGTTTTCGACGCACTTTCCGAGCGCACCCGGCCCAACCTGAAAGTGCAGGACGGATGCAACAACCGCTGCTCATTCTGTGTGATCCCCTATGTGCGGGGGCGCAGCCGGTCGCTGCCGCTACGGGAGACCATCAGCCAGGTAAACCATCTGGTTGCAGCAGGCTACCGGGAAGTGGTGATTTCCGGCATCAACCTCGGACGCTGGGGACGCGATCTGCGCCCGCAACTACGCTTCCCCGCCCTGGTGCGCGCCATCCTGCAACAGACCGGACTGGAGCGCTTACGGCTGAGCTCCATTGAGCCCATGGACTGGAGCGAGGAGCTGATTGAACTGGCGGCGGGTTCTCCCCGCATTGCCAAGCACGCCCACGTGCCCATGCAATCCGGCAGCGACCGCATTCTGCGGCGCATGCATCGCAAATACCGGCCATGGCACTACGCCCAGCGCCTGCAGAAGATTCGCCAGGCCATGCCCACAGCGGCGATTGGCGCTGACGTGATGGTGGGCTTTCCCGGCGAGAGCGAGGCCGACTTCGAGCAGACTCGAGCCATGGTTGAAGAGCTACCATTCACCTATCTGCACGTGTTCACTTACTCGGCGCGGCCGGGCACGCCAGCGGCCAGTTTGCCCGAGCAGGTTCCACCGCCGGTAGCGCATGAGCGCAGCCGCGTGCTGCGGGAACTGGCGGCACAGAAAAAGCTTTCGTTCCAGCGCTCGTTCCTGGGCAAGGAACTGCAAGCGATCACGCTCAGCCGGCAAGACGGCGAGCGCACGGAGGCGCTCACCGACAACTATTTGAAGCTGCAGGTGGCGGGCCGGCATGCACCCAATCAGTGGGTGACCGCACGCATTGAAAACGTGCGCGGCGGCGAATTGCTGGGGAATGTTGTCTCCTCCTGAGAGTTCTGGCTGTTCTGAAGATTCCCCGTTCAGCGCCCTTAGTTGGTCTCGTAGAAACCGTTTGAGAGTAGCCCGCCACTTTCAGTGGCGGAATTGCCGTAGGCACGACCGAACTGCCGTCCCGCCTTCCTCAGTCGTCCCTAACGGGACTGGAGATCCTAATGCCATCGCTTCCCGCCAGTGAACTGGCGGGCTACTTTCACGTCGACCCTACGGGACGTCCGACATTTTATCTTGGTAAGCGGACTGCATAGTTGCATCACTTCTCCTGTTTTACAATGCCACGGCTTCCCGCCAGTGAACTGGCGGGCTACTTTCACATCGTCCCTACGGGACGCCTGGCGTCGGTTTTGAAAGGGAACCGTCGCTGTTGAAGGCCAACCGTCATTTAGGAACGCCAACGTCGCAATCATCTAACGTGTTTCTCCGTGTGTGCGATCCAGCTAGAGCATATCTCTTCCCGAGTCAGTCCTTACCGTTGCCGGACAGAAAGAAATTTTCTGAGCAGCGAAAAAGACAGGCTGTAATGGCAGCCGGCACCGAAATTTCTATCGTTTGCATGCTATAATTTTGCATCTCGAATCGCCCTGCAGGCGCCCGGAGGTTTGTATCGACAAGCGTTTTATCCGCATGAATGAGCGCATTCGCGCCCGCGAAGTGCGCGTGATTGACGACGAAGGCAAGCAGATTGGAATCCTGCCGCCCTTCGAAGCGCTCAAGATGGCCCGCTCCAAAAACCTTGACCTGGTTGAGATTTCGCCAACGGCGCAGCCGCCGGTGTGCCGCATCATGGATTACGGCAAATTCCTCTACCAGCAGGAAAAGAAGGAGCGGGAAGCGAAGAAGCACCAAAAGGTCATCACGGTCAAGGAAGTCAAGTTCCGCATCAATGTGGACGAGCACGACTACCAGACCAAGAAGAACCACGTGCTGCGCTTCCTCGACGAAGGCGACAAGGTGAAGGCCACCATCTTCTTCCGCGGGCGCGAGATGACGCGCCAGGGCCTGGGCCGGGAAATCCTGGAACGGCTCATTAAAGACGTGGAGGAGAAGGGCCTGGTGGAGTTCCGGCCGCGACAGGAAGGCAACACCCTGCACCTGATCCTGGCGCCCAAGAAGGCGACTGGCGCGCAGCCGGCGCCGCAACGCGCGCAAGCCTAAGATCTGGTTAGCTGAGAGCTGGCAGCTGGCGTGTCTTGCCGTTTTCCCAATCCACCATTTAGGATGAAGAACAGGTTCAACAACTTATGCCGAAATTGAAGACTCATAAAGGCGCCGCCAAGCGCTTCAAGAAGACGGCCGGAGGCAAGGTGCAGCGCTCACATTCCCACCTGCGCCACATCCTGACCTCCAAGGATAAGAAGCGCAAACGGAAGCTGCGCCACGCCGTGCTGGTGGATCCGGCAGACGCGCCCAAGATCAAGCGCATGATTCCGTACCAGTGATGTAGCGACGGCGTTCGGCCGGCACCGGCGAAGAGCCGCGGCCGAGGGCGGCCGCGCCACAGGTAGCACAGCGTGTGAAGAGGCTGCGGACTTTCTCCTTGCCTCCAGCCGCTAATCAGCGATCCCGATGGGGCCGCCACTAAAAAGGAGCACACCATGCCTCGTGTCAAACGCGGAACTAAACGCCGCGCCAAACGCAAAAAAATACTTGATCGCGCCAGCGGTTATTTCCTGACCAAATCCAAGCTGTACCGCTCGGCCAAAGAGTCGGTGGAGCGCGGGCTGAAGTTCGCCTACGCCGGCCGGCGTAATAAGAAGCGCCAGTTTCGCTCGCTGTGGATTGTCCGTATCGGCGCTGCCGCCCGGTTGCACGGGCTCAGCTACAGCCAGTTCATCAGCGGGCTGAAGAAGACCGGCGTGGAACTGGACCGCAAGATTCTGGCGGAGCTGGCGGTCGCGGATCCGGCGGGCTTTAAGAGCCTGGCGGAGCAGGCGAAGACGGGTTTGGCGGCGGGAAAAGCGTAAAACCAGC
>DATEGM010000431.1:0-12740 GCA_035280085.1 Terriglobales bacterium | reverse complement strand
TCCTCAGCGGTAGCCGGCGAAATGCTGCAAGACCTTAAAGTCGGCCACATTCTGGGCGGCACGCCGTCCAAAATGCAGATTGGCGACCTGTTTGGCATTGCGGTTTCCGGACTCGTTTTGTTCTTCCCCCTAATGGTTTTAGACAAGGCCTACCATTTCGGCACCGCGGCCCTGCCCGCACCCCAAGCCGGACTGATGGCCATGCTGGCCCAGGGCATCGTGGGCGGCAACATGGCGTGGCCTTTGGTGGTAGTGGGCATTCTCATGGGATTTGCCATGATCCTCATCGAGGTGCGCAGCCCCATGCTGTTTGCCGTCGGCATGTACCTGCCACTGGAGACGACCTTTGCCATTTTTGTGGGCGGCGTGATTCGCTGGATCACCGACCGCCTGCGTGACCGCCGTGGCTTTAACGACGCGCAAAAAGCACGCGTAGACAACGCCGGCGTGCTCACCGCTTCCGGCCTGATTGCGGGCGAGGCGCTGTGCGGGCTGGTGATCGCCGGCATTGTGGGTTCGGGACACTCTCTGCCGCAAATTTTCGAGAACCCACACTGGATTTCCGGGCTGATTGGGCTGGCCCTTCTGATCGGGGTAATGATTAAGGTGCCGCTGGCCAACGCCGGGCGCCCGGAGGATCCCGCGCCACCGACGGCCATCATGTGAAGTCCCTTTTTCACCACAGAGAACACAGAGGCCACGGAGGAAGAAATCCAAGGAAAACACTCGGTTCCCGACACTAGCTTCTTGCGCTCACTCTGTCTTTAACAAGAAACTTTTTCCTCTGTCATCCTGAGCGCAACCGGCTGATTCGCTTGCGAATCAACCGGCGGAGTCGAAGGACCTTGCGCTTGTTTGATCCGCACCTGCCGCGGCAGGGAATTCTCACAACTACAGTGCGTCGGCTCTGATCCCAGCAGAAATTCCTTTTGACAGCTCCGTATTTCCGGAACCGCAGGGGTGTTTCGACGCGGGCATACGCCCTCGCTCAACATGACAGTAGCTATCTTTGGAGATGATCGAAGTACCGTTTGCCGCTTGCAGATTCGAAAATGTTCCATCATCCATCTAAAATCCCTCTGTGACCCCTGTGTCCTCTGTGGTTAAAAACCTGGCTGCGGTGCGCGAGCAGATCGCCGCTGCCGCTCGCCGTGCCGGACGCTGCCCCGAAGAGATCGCCCTCATGGCGGTCAGCAAGACCTTTCCTCCGGAAATAATCCGCGAAGCCTACCACGCCGGCCAGCGTCTCTTTGGCGAGAACCGGGTGCAGGAATTCGCCGACAAGGCGGGCGCGCTGAGCGATCTTCCCGATGCGGAATGGCACCTGATCGGGCACCTGCAAACCAATAAGGCGGCCAAAGCGGCGGAGTTGTTCACCGCGGTTGATTCCGTGGACTCGCTGCGCCTGGCAGAGAAGTTGAACACAGCGGCGCAGTCAGCAGGCAAGCGCCTGCCAGTGCTGATTGAGATTAACGTCGGCGGCGAAGCCGCCAAAAGTGGTGTCGCGCCTGATTCGGCCGAACTCGATCGCTTGCTGGCTGCCACGCCGCAGCTCACGGCACTCCAGTTTCGCGGGCTGATGACCATCCCACCTTTTACTGAAGACCCGCAGCAGGCGCGGCCTTACTTCCGTCGGCTGCGGGAGCTGCGCGACCAGATTGCAGCTCGTCACCTCCCCGCCGTGAACCTGAACGTTCTCTCTATGGGCATGTCGCACGATTTCGAAGTGGCGATTGAAGAGGGTTCCACTTGCGTGCGCGTGGGCACGGCGATTTTCGGGGAAAGAACAAAGCATTAACCACAGAGAACACGAAGGAGGAAAAAAAGATGCTGTCATGTTGAGCGAGGGCGTATGCCCGAGTCGAAACACCCCTACTCCGCCGGGTGCACCAACGCTGGTCCAGGGTGTTTCCGCCGAAAACCCTGACTTCGGCGAACGATTCGGGGAAGCGCTGATCGGCCGGTTTACATAATCTTCATTAATCTTCAATCAGAATTCCTCCGTGCGCTCTGTGTCCTCTGTGGTGAAATCATCTCGTGATCCCCATCCGCGACACCGCCGCCGGCGCCACCTTCGCGCTCAGGGTCCACCCCCGTGCCCGCAAAAATGCCATTACCGGCGTGGCGGGCGACGCGCTCAAACTGGCGCTCACCGCGCCTCCGGTGGAGGGCAAGGCCAACCAGGCCTGCATTGAGTTTCTGGCGGACTTTTTGAATGTGCCGCGCAGCTCAGTTACGATAGTCGCCGGCCAATCCAGCCGTAACAAGGTGGTTCGCGTCGCCGGCCGCACCGCCGCCCAACTGGAAGAGCGGTTCCGCGCCATTATTGCGTAACGGGCCGGCCCTGAGGAGAACGCTTTTGAGCCTGTCGCAGCGCTGGCACGAGATCCGCACCGGCTTCACGCGTCCATTCTGGGTCGCCAACATCAGCGAACTCTTTGAGCGCCTCTCCTACTACGCGGCCTTTGCCTCCCTGGCGCGCTATCTTCACGAGACCCTACGCTTCCCCGCCGAGCAGGCAGGCAGCCTCGCCGGCCTGTTTGGCGGACTGGTGTGGTTCCTGGCTGCTTTCGGCGGAACAGTGGCGGATCGCATGGGTTTCCGCCGCTCTCTTTCATTGGCCTATCTCATCCTGACCTGCGCCTACTTCCTGCTCGGCTCGCTGGGCGCGTCATGGTTTGAACCGGTGCGCAATGCCGTGCCGCTGATCGTGGTAGTAGCGTTCGTGCTGGCGCTGCCGGCCCTCGGCATCGCTCTGGTCAAGCCCTGCGTGGTGGGCACAACCGCGCGCACTTCCAAAGACAATGTCCGTTCCATCGGCTACTCGATTTATTACACCCTGGTGAACATTGGCGGAGCGGCGGGTCCGTTTGTGGCTTCTCTCGTCCACCGGCACATGAGCGTGAGCAACGTATTTCGTGTGGCCGCGCTCAGCGTCTTCCTGATGTTCTTTGCTGTGCTGTTGTTGTTCCGCGAACCACGCCGTCAAGGCGAAGTGGAAACCACCAGCCTCGGCCAGGCGGCGCGCAATTTCTGGACCGTAATTTCAAATCCCCGCTTCATGCTTTTCCTGCTCATCTTCACCGGCTACTGGATCGTATATTGGCAGGAGTTCATCATCCTGCCGCTCTACGTGCACGATTTCGTGGATCCTAAGTTCGACACGGAACTGATGCTGGTCACGGGCCCGCTGACCGTGATCTCGCTGCAGATGGTCGCCAGCTTCCTGACGCAGAAAATCGCGGCCTTCCGTGCCGTGATCATAGGCACCCTGATTTCGGCCTTGGCCTGGCTCATCCTGGCGGCACATCCCACTCCGACTTTCGTGATTGTCACGCTGTTCGCCATCTCGCTGGGCGAGATCACGCAGGCGCCCCGCTATTACGAATACATCTCCCACCTGGCGCCTTCCGGCCAGCAGGGCACGTACATGGGTTTTGCGTTCCTGCCCATCGGCATAGGCTCTTTGATTGGCGGCTGGTTTGGCGGGCTGCTGTTCCATCAATTCGGCGAAATCATGCACCGCCCGGGAGGCATCTGGCTGGTTCTGGCCGCCGTGGGCGTGCTTACCGCCGCCCTGCTCTGGATCTACGATCGCGTGGTGCGCGCCTCGCAGCCGCAAGATCGTTCGACTGGTCCAGCAGCTTTAATTAGCTAAGAAAGGCCTCGCCCCAAGGATGGAGGGCGATGCCGCATCCGCGATGCCAAGAGCTGAAAACCCGTCTGCCCGCCCCCATCATTGGCAACTGGTATACGACATAGCCGATTGAGACAGCAATTAGGAGAATTGAGGAGCGGCGGGTCACCGAAGCACGCTCTCCGGGCGTGTTAAAATTGCCACTCCTGAGCGTAGTCGCCGGCAGCAGCAGGCATTTCCGCTTCGACAAAAAGGACCGACCTGAGTGGCACAGGATTCGACTTCCAACACGGTGACCTACGCCGATGCGGGCGTGGACATTGACCGCGCCAACCGCACCAAGCAGCGCATCAAGTACCTGGCCCACAAGACTTTTTCGCGCAGCGTGCTGAGCGACATCGGCAGCTTCGGGGGATTGTTTGCGCTCAGCCCCAAGTACCAGGAGCCGGTGCTGGTTTCGAGCGTGGACGGGGTGGGCACCAAGCTCAAGGTGGCCTTTGAGATGAATCTGCACCACACGGTGGGGGCGGACCTGGTAAACCACTGCGTGAACGATATCGCCGTGCAGGGAGCGGCGCCGCTCTTCTTTATGGATTACCTGGCCACGGGCAGGCTGCAGCCGGAGGTGGCGGAGAAGGTGGTGACCGGGATTGCGGAGGCGTGCAAGGCCAATGGCTGCGCCCTCATTGGCGGCGAGACGGCGGAGATGCCGGGCTTCTATTCCGAGGGCGAGTACGACCTGGCAGGCTTCATCGTGGGCATTGCCGACCGGGAGCGGATTCTGACCGGCAAAAACGTGCAGCCGGGAGACGTGCTGATCGGGCTGCCTTCGAACGGGCTCCACACCAACGGCTACTCGCTCGCGCGCAAGCTGCTGTTCGAAGTGGCGCGCTATACGCCCGACACCTTTGTCAGCGAGATCAAAAACAAAGTCGGCAATGAGCTGATGCGCACCCACAAGAGCTACTGGCCGGTGGTGAAAAAGCTGCTGGACGGCGGGCTGCTTTCCGCCATGGCGCACATTACCGGCGGGGGCATCACAGAGAATCTGCCGCGGGTGCTCCCCCGGGGCACGGCGGCGGTGGTAGAGGTCAATTCCTGGCCGGTGCCGCCGGTTTTTGAGCACCTGCAGAAGCTAGGCAACGTTCCGCAGGCGGAGATGTTCCGCACCTTCAATATGGGGGTCGGCATGGTGCTGGTGCTGCCGGCAGCCAACTTCAAGAAGGTGCAAACGGTGCTGGAGCGGGTGGGCGAGAAGGGGCACACCATCGGCCGGATTGTGAAGGGCGACAGGAAAGTGCAGTACGCGTGAAGCAGTTCTCAGTTCCCGGTTCTCAGTTCTCAGTGGCACGCATTCAGCCTCCGACATCTCCTCAGAGTTGAAAGATTTTCTCTGTGTCTCTGTGTCTCTGTGGTGAATAATTGATTTGATGAAGAACCTGGGTGTCCTCCTTTCCGGCAGGGGTTCCAACTTTGAGGCGATTGCGGATTCCGTAGTGGCGGGGCGGATTCGCGCGCACATTGCAGTGGTGATTTCCAACCGGGCGGAGGCGCCGGGAATCGAGGCGGCGCGGCGGCGCGGCCTGGACGCACGAGTCATCCCTTCTAAAGGCAAGCAGCGCGAGCAACACGACGCCGAGGTCGTGGCCGCCCTGCAGGAAAAGAAAGTTGAGCTGGTTTGCCTGGCGGGCTATATGCGGTTGCTCTCGCCCTGGTTTGTGCGCCAGTTTCCTAATCGCATTCTGAATATTCATCCCTCGTTGTTACCGGCATTTCCCGGCCTGGAAGCGCAAAAGCAGGCACTGGAGTATGGAGCCAAGGTTTCCGGCTGCACGGTCCATTTTGTAGACGAGCAGCTCGACCATGGGGCCATCATTCTGCAGAAGGCGGTGCCGGTGCTGGATAGCGACGACGAACACACGCTGGCTGCGCGCATCCTGGAGCAGGAGCATATCGCTTACACAGAGGCCATCAACCTGGTGCTGGAGGGAGGCTACGAGTTGGCGGGGCGCAGGCTGGTGCGGCGCCTCGATGTAAAAGCTTAACGCCGAGGGCGCTGAAAAGGTCTTTAAGGCAGAGGACGCAAAGGCAATCTGGTGAGTCTTTTCATTCTGACTTTTCTCGGCGAACTCCGCGAAATGTTGCGACCTCGGCGTTAAGCTTTTTTCATCATGGATGAAATCGCCTACCAGCGCGGGCTCGACCTGTTCAATCGGGGCGAGTTTTTCGACGCGCATGAGGTGCTGGAAGACGTGTGGCGGGCCGCTCCTCCACCAGAGAAGAAATTTCTGCAGGGACTGATCCAGGTGGCGGTAGGGCTGCATCACCATTCCCGCGGCAACATGGCGGGAGCCCGCTCCCTGCTGGCGCGCGCCCACCGCAACCTGAGCGCCTATCCCGCGCGCCACGGCGATATTGACCTGGCGGGATTGCGCGCGCAAGTGGAGCGGTGGGTAGGAGCGCTGGAAGGCGGGAACTCTGTTCCGAAGCTGCCCCGCATTGACCACCACCGGGGCTGAGTCCACCCTGTTTCTCGCCTATTTAGTGCGGAACGCCGGATTTTCCAACACAGGAATTTGCCCCGAACGTCACCGGTACGACGCAATGGGGCGCATGAGAAAAGAGAAACCGCCGGCGTGGTAAATGACGTTGCCCGCCGAGTCGGGGGTGTAAGGCGCTCTACCAGCCCGGACCTGTTCGAAGGCGGTAACCAGGCGAGGCAGGACCGAAGGCGATGCGACGGGGATATTGTGGGCACCAAGAACGACCCTCACCTGCGGAGCCAGCGCGGCCAACCTCCGAATAGAGGCATCATAGGCGTTGAGATCGGTCTCAGGACGATATAGCCAGATGGGAGCGGGATAGTAAGTGTCGCCGGTGAAGAGCAGGCCATGGGCGCGATCAAACAGCGAGATGGCATCAGGCGTGTGCCCGGGCGTGGCGAGCACCTGCAGGGTTCGGCCGCCCAAATCTAAATTCTGGCCGTCATGGATATAGGCGCTGATTTTCCAGCGGCGCGTGGCGTAGCTTTTGGGATCGAAACCCTTGGGCAACGAGCCGCAAATCTGGCCGGGAGCAATTTCGGCTTGAGCGTCTTCCCGGGAGCCGCGCGCGTTCTGGCGTGTGAAGTCGGTATCCATTCCGTAAATGGTCTGGAACTCCCAGTTGTCGCCCACATGGTCATCGTGGGTATGGGAATTCAAAACCACAATGGGCAAGCGGGTTAATTGGTCCGTGACTTTCTTCAAATCGCTCATGCCCATGCCGGTGTCGAAAAGCAGGACACGCTTGTTGCCCAGGATCAGATAGCCGATGGTCTCCTCCGCCTGATGAGGCTCGTAAATGGCAAGGACACCAGGAGCGACCTTGTAAACCTCAAACCAGGGATCGGAGACCGCCACGCGCTGCAGCGTTTTATATTCCGGGCGGGGCAAAGCGCGGCACCAGTCAGGAACATTCGCTGCGCCGGCGGGTAGAACAAGGCAGAGCAGGAAAATCAGCTTGAACATGGGCGGCGGGATTATATCGCGTTCGGGAGAGCAAGCAACCCGAAGCCAGCCTGCCGCTGTGAGAAGCTATAGCAGCACCGAATGAATTCCCACATCCTGCAACTGCTGGAAGGCTATTTCGGGCGGCACGGCTATTGGACGCTGGCCGTGGTGCTGCTGCTGGAGAACGCGGGCGTGCCGGTTCCCGGGGAGACAGTGCTGCTGCTGGCGGGATTTCTTACCTTTTCCCAGCACCACTTCCGGCTGCCCTGGGTGATTGCCGTGGGAGTGGCTGCGGCCGCATTTGGCGATAACCTGGGCTACGCCATTGGCTGCTATGGCGGACGACCGCTGCTGAACAGGTACCGGCAGTTTTTCCATATTTCTCCCGCCCAGATTTCGCAAGGCGAGCGCCTGTTCGAGAAGCACGGCGCAGTCACGGTTTTCTTCGCCCGCTTCATCTTCGGCATGCGCATCATCACCGGCCCGCTGGCCGGGGCGCTGCGCATGCACTGGAAGAATTTCGCGCTGTTTAATTTTCTGGGAGCGCTTGCCTGGGTGACGGTGGTGGCGTGCGCTGGCTACCTGTTTGGGCGGCAGTGGCAAACCCTGGTGCGCTGGGTGGGCGACGTAGACATTCTGATCGGGGTGATCGTGGCGCTGGTTATTGTGGTGGTGGTTTGGCGGACGCGGCGGTCACAGACATCGGTCGAGTGATCCTGTAGCATTTTGCTATTCCCATGAGAGCCGCAGCCAAACGCCTGGCCGTGTTGCTGGTAGGGTGGGGATTCATCCTGCTGGGCGTTGCGGGGCTGTTCCTGCCGGTGCTGCAGGGGATTCTGTTTCTCCTGATTGGTCTGATTATCCTCTCCAGCGAATACGTGTGGGCCCACAAGTTGCTGCAGCGGCTGCGCCGGCGGTTTCCCAGCCTCTCGCGCAGGGCGGATGAGGCGCAGGTGCGGGCGGCAGGCTGGATGCGGCGGATCTTTCACGCGCAGCAGTGACGAAGCAGGCCTAGGCGACGGGTAGTCGAGATAAACAGGTTCGGGCGCCGCCAGCTCGCAGCCGTGCTACTCTCCACCTGAAGACCGTGCCTGAAATCAATCCAAGCCGCAAAGAACGCAGCCTGGCAGCCATGCTGCACCTGGGACTGCCCGAGGTCTGGGTGCGGTTCCTGGTGGCGTTGCTGGGGCTTGGTCTGGCATTCGCAGCCGCTCTGGCTTCCACCCTGGCGCGCGAAGACGGTAACGTGACCGCTACCGCTGTCTTCGCTACGGCGGCCTTGCTGCTGGCGGGGTTTGTGGGCCTGACCACGGTACCCTACCTGGCGCGGCGAGTGGCTGCTGGACGCGTGCGGGATGCCTTCGATTACGAAGTAACGCGCGCCGGCCTGATCTACATCGCGCTCACGCTGGTGCTGGCTCTGGCCGGCCTGAACACGGGCAATAACCTGCTGTGGATTGTTGTCGCCGCCATGCTGGCGGCAATAGTGGTTTCGGGGGTGTCATCCGCGCTGGTGTTGAGAGGGTTGGAACTGGATGTGCACACACCCAACCATGTTTTTGCCGGGCAGCGCCTCCTGGCCCGCCTGGTGCTGCACAACCGGCAACGGTTGCTGCCCTCGTTTTCGGTGAGCGTAGTCCCCCCACGGCGGAAAAAGAAAGGCAAACATTGGCAGTGGCAGGCGGCGACATTCGGATTTCCCTTCAACCGTCCTTCGGAAGAACAATGGTTTCATTTGCCAGACCGGGTGCTGCGGCGGGAGGAGGAGGAGGAAGGTCGAGGGGTGCTGGCGGGCGCTGTTTATTTCCCTTACATTCCGGCGCAGAATTCGCTGACTGCGGACGTGGAGTTATGTTTCCAGCGCCGGGGACTGGTGCAGCAGGAAAGCTTTGGGTTGCGCACCCAGTTCCCGTTTTCCTTTCTGCGCAAGACCCGGCGAGTGGCGCTGGCGCGCCAGGTGGTGGTGTTCCCCGCCATCGAACCCACGGATGAGTTCTTTGCTGTATTGCCCTTGATTACCGGAGAGTTTGAAGCCTTCCTGCGGGGACGAGGCTATGATCTGTACCGAATTCGGGAGTACGCGCCGGAAGATTCGGCCCGGCACGTGGATTGGAAAGCGAGCGCCAAGGCGGGTTTGCTGCTGGTACGGGAGTTCACCCGCGAAGACGAACGCAAGCTGCGAATTGTGTTCGACAACCCCCCGCCGGGAGCCGTTACGGAGGAAGACTATGAGCGGGCAGTATCGCTGACTGCATCGCTGGTTTGGCACTTTGCCGAGGAGAACAGCCAACTTTCCTTCGTAGCCCCTGGATATAAGGGCGGGCCGGATGTCTACCGATTCCTGACTTACCTGGCTCTGGTGGCGCCGAGCAAGGGCGAGAGTGTTGTAGATAAGCTGTTGCCCAGCAACGACTTCGACCTGATCGTGACGGCCCGCGCCCGGGGAACCATTCCCACGTCCCTGTGGAATAAGGGTTATGTGTTGTTTATCAAGTAGTTGGTAGTTGGCAAGTGGTCGAAGCCCGGGAGGCTACCAGTTTCCCGCCAACACTAACCCACGAACTACCAGCTACCAACTACAAGCTACCTGCTTTAGGCAACCTGAGTACCTCTTTCCGCCCTCAGTGGATTGGGCATATACTCTGCCGCAAATAGGGGCCGAATCTGCGCCAGCACCCGTGGGGAGATGCAAAATGTGCTCGATTTACGACCTGGTAAAAGAGCAGGAAATGTGCGTTGCGGATGTGAATGACAGCGTACTGCAGGTGGCCCAGGCCATGGTGGAGCGCAATATTGGCGCGGTGCCTGTGCTGCGTGAAGGCAAGCTGGCCGGCGTGTTCTCCGAACGCGACCTGATGCGGCGGATCGTGGTCGAGGGGCGCAACCCACAAGCCACAAAAGTGGGGGACGTGATGACGCCGGAGCCGCTTTCAGTAGGCCGCAACGATGATCTGGAGCACTGCCTGCGCCTCATGCGCGAGCATGGTTTCCGGCATTTGCCTGTATGTGAAGGCGGGCAATTGCTGGGGTTTGTTTCATTGCGGGACATGCTTTTGCGCGATTTAAGCGAAAAAGACGATGAAGTTCGCCTGATGCGGGCCTACATTCACTCGGCGCCCGAACTCTAAATTTGATGGCCCCGGGCTGGTTACCTTTGGGGTAACGGCTAAGGTTCCTACCTCGCAAGCACATATCCTGCAACAACTTACTGCCTAGGTATTGGTGCAGTTCAGAACTCTCCGCCTAGTTACCAGAGTACATTGACCTTACGGACGCGCAGGCATAAGGTGCTGTTTTAAGCTGTGGAAAACGCGTCGGAAATATGTAAGAGTAGTGCAATTTTCGCCGAGCCAGGAACGCGAACGCATACGCCATGAGCCAGATCCTCGACACCGCGTACTACCCACTGTGGATTGCACACCCAGTGATGCAGGCGGGGCTGATCGCGGCCATCTGCTGGCGCAAGCTGTGGCGGACTTATCCGATGTTCTCCGCCTACCTGGGCTCGGAAATAATGCTGTTTTTCGTGCTGTTCCTGAATCAGAAAGATTACGACGCGTACTTTTACCTGTACTGGTTAGGGGCAGGCATAAGCGCCGTGCTGGGCTTCAAGGTAATCCACGAAGTATTTACAGATGTATTGCGGCCCTTCCACGCCTTGCGCGATTTTTCTTCCATGCTGGTGCGCTGGGCAGGCGTGCTGGCCATGCTGATTGCGGTGCTGGCGGCTATCGGCGGCACGGGCGGCGGGTTTTCCAAGGTGACCGCCGGACTGCTCAGCCTGGAGCGCAGCGTGCGCGTGATGCAGTGCGGCCTGATTCTGTTTCTGCTGATGTTTTCCCGTTACCTGGGAATTTCGCGGCGGCATCGCAGCTTCGGCGTAGCCCTGGGGTTTGGCATCTTCGCGGCGGTGGAATTGGCGGTCTTTGGATTGCGCGTATCCGGAACGTTGAATTCCACAACCCTAAGCCTTGCCAGCATGACTTCTTACGACATTGCGGTCATGGTGTGGCTGGGCTATTTCGCCCTTCCCGTCAAGGAGCAGAAGCGCTCCGATGTGCTGCTGCAGCCGCAGCGCTGGGATGTCAGTCTGGGCGAGTTGAGGCATCCTGTAGCGCCCGAGTCGCTGCTTCCCATGTTTGATGCTATGGTGGATCGCGCCTTCACCAAGGCAGGCACCGCACCTAAAGATGCTGAACCGAGTGTTGCCGGCGGTGGCAAAGAATCTGGCGAGCAGTCTCCTTCAGCCAAGGGATCTCCGGGTCTCGCCAAAACCGCGTTTGCAGGCGCGGCTCACCACGGTTCCTAAAGCGCATCCGGCAACTGATCGTTACTCCTTGTTCCAAATTCTCAAATTGCGACCCACCGCAGAGCTAGAGCTGCCTACTTGAAATTCTCCCGCTAAGGACCTGATTTGCGGAGACTTGAGGTTAGTGGGTCCAACCCCTCCAAAAACTCCTAAGCGACAGGTAAAAAAGGACTTGCAAGGCTGGGTATAATCCTTTCCCTGTACGTTCGCGCGTACAGGGAAAGGAGGTAGACATGAAAAACGCTCTACGCATTGCGGTGCTGTTGTTAAGCGTAGTAGCGATTTACGTATCTGCTGCCGTGCCAATAGCTATGGCGGACGGAAACCCGGTAGCGTCATGCAATCCGGGCAGCAGAAGCTGTAAGTAACGCACCATCAACAGTGACAAATAATCATCTACAAGGCTAGATGACCTTAGTAACGTTGCCGTAACCTCATTCTGATCGAGGATGGCTGTCGGCGTGCATCGCGGCAGCCTTTTCTTTTGTTCTGAATTGCTCGATGCCCCACCTTCGCTGCGGGTTGGCAGCAAAATTTTCAGCCCCGAGCCTCGCGCAACAGCTCGGTCAGTTGCTCCGCATCGGTGACGGGCGGCTGACAGCGAAATCCACTGCAAATCACGGCTGCGGCTGCCTGCGGCCGCGGCAGGGCAGGAAGTGTCTCCGCCAGGGCAGGGGGGAGATTCTGCGCCGTCAATTCACTGTCGTGAAAGTGGAGCACGGCCTTATTAAAAGAGAAGGATCCGAGCGCGGCGCGATGGAGGCGGTCGGCGTCCTGGCCACTGCCAATCACAACCACCTGCGTGTGCGGCTGGGAAAACATAACCGCGGCGATAGCGTAGGTGGCGGCAAACATTCCAAACTGCTCCGCCACTCCGGCAAAGACGCGCAGCGTGCGCTCCGCCTTATCGCGATACGCGGCATCGCTGGTATATGCGTGCAGGCGCAATAGCGCCATGATGGCGGCGGAATTGCCGGAAGGAGTGGGCGAATCCTGAAAAGGTTTACGGCGTGCGGCCAGCACGCCCAAAGCATCCTGAGCATCCGTGTTCTCGGCATCGAAAAATCCTCCCGCGGCGGCGTCGAAAAAGCGGGCGATCATGC
Source organism: Terriglobales bacterium (assembly GCA_035280085.1). Classification (GTDB taxonomy): domain Bacteria; phylum Acidobacteriota; class Terriglobia; order Terriglobales; family Acidobacteriaceae; genus JAICWP01. The sequence continues at coordinate 200 of DATEGM010000431.1, read as the reverse complement.
GGTCGGCAATGCGCTGGGCGAAGTGAAAGTAGCTGAGGTCGCAGGTGGCTTCGTAGGCATCCAGGCAGGCCAGCGCGGTGAAAGCATAATCGTCGAGCAGGCCGGGAACACGCGGCTTTTCGGCGCCGGTCTCGGAGTAGGCGATCACGTGCTGCAAGCCAGCCTCGTGATTCCAGCCCTCCGCGAGGATGCGGTCGAGA
>DATEGM010000430.1:0-6844 GCA_035280085.1 Terriglobales bacterium | reverse complement strand
GCAGTTGCGCTGCCCCGCTCAGGGAGAGTTCGGGGGCGGTGTCGCTGTGGCTGCGCTGCGCGCTCGCGGCGCTCGCGCCTGAATACGACATTTGGCGAAGCTTGGCGGGGTGCATGGCACGAAAGCCCACGATTCTCGTCGTTGATGACAATGAGGGTGTCGCCGCGAGGGAATAGTATTTCCTGTGCTGGCAAACCCGGTGTTGAAGCTCTGTTTCAGACGCAGGGCGCCTTGCGAAAGTTGGGACAAAAAAGTCCCCCACCAAAAATAGGGGGGGACTTTGAAGGATTGAAAGATCGTTCCAGCACTACAGACTTGTTAGAATCTGATTCAACAACGAGACCAACTGGTTCAGCGTACCGCTGAGATTGCCACCATTGAGCAGATTGGCAACGGAGCAAAGCAGGTTTCCAAGCAGGTTGCCCGGACCAGGCTGAGCGGTAATATTCAATACGACCTGATTCAGATGGACCATGAGCCCCAGTAGAGTGAGGTCCAGCGGACCCAGCGTAAGAGTCAGGATCGTGCAGCTGCCTGAGACTCCCGTGAGGGGAATTCCGCTTACAGCCAGGTTGGTGACGGTGCCGAGAACGGTGCCGGTAGCCGACGTCAACGTTCCCGTCAAGGTACCTGCCGCAGTGAGCGCGCCTGTAATCGAATTCGCGGCTACGCTCGTGACCTTCAGAATTCCGTTAAACACCGCGCCAGTGGTGGTAGTGCCGGTGACCACGACGCTCGAAGTGGCTTTTTGTACGGGATTGTTTTGGGCGCTGGCCGTGACTGGCGTCATCAGCGCGGCGGTTATGGCTACGAAGGTGGCCAAGGCAGCTACCGTCGCAGTCAACTTTGTTCGCAACCTGGGTTCGTAATCGTGATGCATTTTCGACGACTCCTTGTAGGAATTGGTGGCACTTGGGTCGGGTTAGATGCCGGACTTCTATCGGGGTGGTCCGACCCGCAACTTCGGTTGAAATCTCTTTCGCGAAGCTGTGTAGGTTCCTCAACTCTGGCCAAAGAAGTGGGAGCACTCTGAAATGGGACACTCAACCCTCACTCCCTGCCGGGCCGGAAGCTGTCGGCGCGAATCGCCAATCCACTCACGAACGCGCCAAACTAAGCAGGTACTATCCACAGTGCTGAAGCAAGAGACTGAGACCTTTTGCGATCATTTGATAACAGTTGTTTTTTCATCACTGCTCACAGTGGCCACTGCTCAATGAGCCGGGCGCGACCACTATCACATCCAACATTGATGCGGATCACATACAATAAAATTTGAGTGGGCTTAGATTGTGGGCGTAGTAGTGTGGCCTGGAGAGTAACTTCGAGTTGGAAGAGGCTATGATTGGCAGGTCGTGTCATGCTGAGCAACAGAACCGCTCTGCTGGTGCGTTGTTCCGTTGAGGAAGCAGCAGAAATCAAGGAAGCAGCTAAGCGCGAACGAAGAACTCTTAGCGCCTACATCCTGCACACGGTGCTCACCCGGATCGCGCATCGGGTAGAGCTGGAGGAAGAATGGCAGAAGAATGTGCGAGTACGTGTCCGAAAAAAGGGATCAGCGGCAACGTTGTTTGGGCATTCCCGGAGTCGTGTCGAAACCAATCCAAAAGCTTCCGGAAAGAAAATACCAAGGCTCACAGCCGCGTTCCGGTGATTGGCGAATCTCGTGGGCCTAGCAGGTAAACAACACTCAGTCGGCGGCCATTTCTTTTTTGTGCAGATTTGCTCTAGGACTGCAAGCATGGCCTCGGGAGAGGGTTCGGTTTCATAATCAGCACCGGCCACCGGTCCTTCGCTAAACCGCAGTGCCACCACCGTGCCTGGGCAGTGGGCCCGAAATGCTGAAATAAGGGCTTCTTTGTCTTGTCGGGGTATGGAATGGCCGAGGATGAAAATGCCGAAGTCCTTAGCGTCATGGCAACACTTCAATGCTTGTGTGAAGCCAAGGGCAGAGACGACTGAATACCCATGTTGTTCTAGGATGAGTTGTCGAGTGTAAAGCAGCGTTTGGTCGTATGAAACTGAGAGTATACGGGCCATTGGAACAACCCCACCGGTTCGTAAGCTCCAGCTTATTTAATCATTTTCCTTTTATTTTTTACAATTGATACCGAACGAAAAACGCACCAAGAGCATACCATGCCCGATATTTTAACGGCGGTACTGCAATCGGGTGCAGGAGATTAGCCCTCATTCCCAAAACCGATTGATGAGGTCAAGTAGAAACTCCAGTAGGAATCGCACAGGCTCGCCTTTGTGGATGAATCCGTCGAGGTTTTTCATGGGGCAGGCGGCGTACCGGAGTGCAGTACGATAGGGAGTGTGGGCTTCAACGCCTTTAGTTGTCCCGCAAGCTCTGTGCCCGTTACCCCGCTCAGCATGTAGTCAGCACCGGCCCCGGCCCAGGGGGGAGCGGGGCGGGAGGGGCTGAAAGGTAAAGAAGTGGCCCCCGCGTTTAGGGCGGTGGATATCAGGGGGATTGTTTTTTTTTCGCCTCCGAGGGTAACATTTCCTTCGATGGCTGGCTTCAACTTCCGCATCCTCGTGGTTGACGACGATCCAGCAGTCCGGGACATTTCCTCGGCTCTGCTTTCGTCGAAGGGCTATGAAGTCCGTACGGCCCGTGATGGCTTTGAAGCTCTGGTCGAACTACGAGGGGCGTTGCCTGACATGATCATCTCTGACTTGAAGATGCCGAACATGAGCGGGTTTGAATTGCTTTCGGTCATCAGACGGCGTTTCCCACAAGTCGCGGTGATCGCCATCAGTGGCGAATACGCGGGTACCGCGCCGTCAGGACTGATTGCGGACGCTTTCTTCAGCAAGTCTGATTACAGCCCGGAGCAACTTTTTTCAAAAATTGCTGAACTGTTGGAGCATTTTCCGCTGCGGCCTCACATCTTCAAGCCGGATCATGCTCCGGTTTGGGTGCCAAGGAACGCCGAAGGTTATTTCGTGGTCACATGTACGGAGTGTTTGCGCTCCTTTTCTGTCCCCGCGCAGAAAGGGGAGGTGCAACTTCGAGAAGCAGATTGTATCTTCTGCGGCGCAGCGGTGCGATTTCTCGCCGAAGCACAACGGACAGGGGAGAACGAGGCAAAGGCCAGTTAGTCCTGCATCGGGTTGGGCCACCCGCGCAAGCATATCTCACAATCCGAACGTCGAGTCACAGTTGCGCCCACCCAACGAAAAGCGCGTTGGGTGGGGCACCCTGTATTTTCAGTCCCAGGTTAGCGCCCAAGGCGGGGCGCGAACCCTTCGGCTTCGCTCAGGGCAGGCTCTGGGCCACCCGCCCACCCTGTTGTTTTGATTAAGGAATATGCTCCGGCAGGCGCGCGCAGGCGGCGAGCGTTCGCCGGCTACCTCGGCGCCGGTGTGCGAGGACGCGGGCCGATAGCTAAGGCTATCCAAGCACCTGCACTAACTATCTACGCGATACGATATAAATGTTGTCGGGCTTGCGCGCAACCCCATCATCTGAAGCGCATCCGATTTTTTAAGCCGCAACTTTCCTGAGCCGGCACGGCAATCACGCCGCCAGTCTGGCGGGCGTCATGTGCGCCCGAAAGGAATGCGACGGGATCGAGCGTTCGTGAGCAGACCTCGCGTCATCGTGGTCGGGGCATCGGCAGGAGGAGTGGAGGCGTTACAAACACTGGTAGGAGACCTCCCCCGCGATTTGCGCGCTGCCATCTTCATGGTACTGCACACCCGAACTGAAGATGGCGGCCACCTTGCAGATATCTTGAGCCGAAACGGGAACATGGCAGCGGCAAATGCACTGAATGGTTCGCCAGTAACCCCCGGCCGCATCTATGTGGCGCGTCCCAATCTGCACCTCACATTGCGAAGTAACCGCATGTGGCTCAGGAGGGGCCCGACCGTCAACCTCCATCGGCCAGCTATTGATCCGCTTTTCCAGTCCGCGGCCGAGGACTACGGCTCGCGGGTGATCGGTGTCTTACTTACGGGTTACCAAGACGACGGCACGGCGGGCCTGGCCGCAATCAAGAATCGCCGTGGCATTGCCGTTGTCCAGGACCCGAATGAGGCCTATGCGCCGGACATGCCGCGCAACGCCCTTCGGCAGGTTGAGGTGGATCATTGTTTACCCCTGAAGGAAATCGCACCTCTGCTGGTCGACCTGGTGGAGGGCCGCCAGAGAAAGTCAGGTAAAGGACGAAATTGTAAGTAGAGGAAGCTCTATGGCACGCCAAACTCAACCGCGACCCAGATCGCAAACGAAAACGCAGCACGAGGGAAGACCGTCGGTATTCACCTGCCCGGATTGCCAAGGGACGCTCTTCGAAATAGACGGGAACGGCATCCGGCAATTCCGTTGCCGCACCGGTCATACGTATTCCCCATTGAGCATGCTGGAGGCGCAGGATGAAAACGTGGAACGCCAAATGTGGAGCGCCATACGGGCATTGTCGGAACAAGCCGAATACCTTGCATCGCTAACCGCAGAACTTTCTACGAGTATCAGCGCAGAACAGCTGCGCTCAAGAGCCCGTGAAGCCGAACAAAGAGCCGCAATAATTCGCCGGCTCGTAACTCGTGGCACCGAAAACAACAAACGGAATAAGAATTCCAAATAGCCGCCGAGTTTTGTTCAGTCCTCCGGCATTTCGACGCAATATTCCGGCCTTAGCTCAATTTTGGTCCCAGGTTAGCGCCCAAAAGCGGGGCGCGAATCCTTCGGCTTAGCTCAGGCCAGGCTCTGGGCCACCTGCCGATTCGAAAGCCTCAAGTCAGGATGGGGCCCACCCAACGAAAAGCGCGTTGGGTGGGGCACCCCCGCCACCCGCCTATACGGTGTCAAGGGCCCCGCCGTTAATACTCGTTCTAACTCCTTCAAGCCAGGCCACAAAATGTTCCGGAGCTGAGGCACAAAATAGCTCTCGAATGTCCCATACTGGAATCAGAGCGTTGGGATTGCCAGGGGGGGTATGTGGCGCACGAGAAAAAGAGGGCCTGGGCGCAGGGGAGGCCCAGGCTCCCAGCTTATCCATGCACATCATCGGCTTAGGCGGTTGAACGTTTGCCGGTGATGAGCCGCACAATCAGGGTGAGAACAATCGCGCCAAAGATGGCGACAATGATGGTGTAAATCATGCCGCCGCTCGCGGCCATGCCCAGGCGCGACATGATGAAACCGCCGATCAGGGCGCCGACGATGCCGACCACGATGTCCATGATGACTCCGTAGCCGGCGCCGCCCATGATTTTGCCTGTAGCCCACCCCGCGACCAGACCCACGATGATCCACCACAGTATCGTCATAGTGTGCCTCCTTAGGCGGCGGGAATTCTGCGCTTTGGGGGGCGCGGATGTCAACTATTCGCTCGTTGGGCGACCAGGCTTACGCGTCGCGCAGGGCGATTATGGGGTCCACCCTGGTTGCCCGGCGCGCGGGAATGAGACTCGCCACCATAGCGACAGCGAACAAGAGCAGGGGCACCAGCACAAATACGCCCGGGTCATGCGGGCGCACACCGTAGAGCAGACTCCCCAAGGTGGAGGCGGCAGAAGCGGAGAACACCACGCCGGCCAGAATTCCTACTCCCGCGAGAACAACACCCTTCTGCAAAATAAGTTTCAGGATGTCGGCGCGCCCGGCGCCCAGGGCCATGCGCAGGCCGATTGCGCGCGAGCGCTGTCCGACCATGTAGGCGAGCAGGCCGTAAATTCCAAGCGAGGCCAGCAGCAGGGCCAGCAAGGCGAATGCGCCCATCAGATCGGCAGAGAAGCGCCGGGGAGCGAGCGAGCGGCCAATCACGTCGTTCATGGAAGACACATTGAAAACGGGCAGGCCCGGATCAACACTCTGGATTTCGTGGCGAATCTGCGGCTGGAGCTGAGTTGCCGGTAGGGAGGTGCGCAACAATACGCTCAGCGCGCGCCCGGGAATCTGGTAAATGGAGCCGTAAATGTGGGGAATGCCATCAACTTCCAACCCATCGTGCTTGATGTTCTTAACGATACCCACCACTGTGAACCAGGGAAGGTTGGGAGCTCGCGCGAAGCGAAGGCGGCGGCCTAGCGGGTCACGGCCTGGCCAGAAGTGGAGAGCGGTTGCTTCATCAATAATGACTACCGGCAGCTTGCCGTCTTCATCGCCCTCGGTGAAGAAGCGGCCACGCACCAGGGGCGCCTGGATCACCCGAAAGTACTCGGGGCTAACACGGATGCCTTCCGCGGTCAGGTCCTCGGAAGCGCAGCCGCAAATCAAACTTAGGAGAGAAAAAGATAATGATTGCGAGAATCTGGCAGGCACGAACCCGGCCGGGTATGGGTAAGGCCTACATGTCATATCTGGAAGAGACTGGGCTAAAGCAATACAAAGCCACCGCGGGCTGCAAGGATGTTCTGGTGCTAACCCGGGAAATCGGAGAGGTGACGGAATACCTTCTGATTACGCTTTGGGAGAGCATGGATGCGGTACGCCGTTTCGCCGGGGCGGAGCCGGAGCGCGCCGTGTACTACCCGGAAGACGACCGCTACTTTCCGGAAGAAGAGCGGACGCCTTACGTGCAGCACTATGAAGTGCGGGGCAGGGAGTGACAGATTTGCTCGCGGCGCGAGGACGGACTGCGCGTTAGTTTGAGACTCCTGGCCCGCGAGTTATGCGAATCCTACGCGGACCACTTGGCCCGCTGCAATGGAGTGCAGTCGCTGGAGAAGCTCAGGCATATGGGGGTCCGACATTCATGCTCGGTGAGATTTTTCTTGATTTGTCGCGGGACACACTCGTGGAGCAGCACCTTCATCGCAGTTGATTGACGAGGAGTGCTTTTGCCGCCTCCAGGGCGCAAATCGCGGCTTCACGAGTTACAGTGGG
>DATEGM010000429.1:0-10038 GCA_035280085.1 Terriglobales bacterium | reverse complement strand
CTGGCGCGTGTGTTCGACAAGACACTGTTGGGGCACAAGTTCAAGCATGTAATTGAGCCGTCAGTCACTTATCGCTACGTGACCGGGGTGAACAACTTCAGCAACATTCTGCGTTTTGATGATGTTGACGTGCTGACCGATACCAATGAAGTTGAGTACGGAGTCACCAACCGCCTGTATACCAAGCAAACCAAGGTGGACAATCCGGATTGCGAGGACTTGCCGGCGCCGTCTAAATCAGGATCGGAGCAAACCGGCGTTACAGCCGCCCCGCCCGCTGCATCGGTTGAGTCCGGCGTTCCCCCGGCTTCCCCCGCGGAGAGCGCGAGCACAACCGAGCCCAACCAGAGCGGAAGCGCAGCCACGGCGGAAGCGGTGAATCCTTGTGAGCCGCCACCGGCACGCGAGGTCGTAACCTGGCGCGTGGCTCAGAAACATTACTTCAATCCCACTTTTGGAGGGGCCCTTGTACCCGGCGAGCCGAATGTCTTTGCGAGCACGGTAAATTTCACCGGCGTTGCATTTCTTACTCAGCCTGCCAACTATTCGCCGATAATTTCGCGCTTGCATTTCCAGGCTGGAGGCCTGGAGGCGGAGTGGGACTTAGATTATGACCTGCAGCGCGGGCGCATCAATGCCAGCACCTCTGGCCTGGGCTACGCCCGCGGACCGTTCTACGTTGGCGGCGGACACTCCTTCCTGCAGGCCCCGGCTCAACTCCTGCCCAGTTCCAACCCGCTTTCCCTGGCTCTTAAATTCAACCAGTGGCGCATAACGGGGCGTTACGGCAATGGCAACCGCCACGGCTTTAACGTGGGGGCCAGCGCCGGTATAGACGCCAACAACAATTTTCTGCAGTTCTCCAGTTATCAAGCCAGCTATAACTTCAACTGCTGCGGCCTGACTTTTGAGCTGCAACGGCTCGCGCTCGGCCTGGTACGCAACGAGAATCAGTACCGGTTCGCATTTTCCCTGGCCAACGTGGGCACTTTCGGCACCCTGCGACGCATTCAGCGGCTGTTCTAACGTTTTGCCTATATCCGAACCGCGGGCTTGAGGTTTACCATGGCCGCTCGCAGACTTTCAGCGGTCATAAGAGGAGGTACGGCCATGCCGGCCAAAAGGCGATTCACTTCCTTGCTGTTCGTCGGGGTTTTGCTGGGTCTTGGGGTTGCAGGATCCGTGTCTGCGCAAAGTCATGAGCCCAGCAGCCCCGCGTTGGGCACAGTAAAATTTCCCAGTTCCTGCACCCCAGAAGCACAGATGACGGTGGAACATGGGGTCGCCCTGCTGCACTCCTTTCAGTACCAGCAGGTGGAACAGGCATTCGGAGAGGCCGCCCGCCAGGATCCCCACTGTGCCATCGCCTACTGGGGCGAAGCCATGGGCTTGTATCACCAGTTATGGGATTTCCCCAATGAAAGCACGCTGCACGCCGGACGGCAGTATGCACAACAGGGACAGAAGGCCGGTGCAAAAACGGACCGGGAGCGCGGGTATCTCGCTGCTGCCAATGCCTTTTACCAGGAAAATCCCAAGCTGAGTCACCTGGACCGGCGGCGCGCTTACGCGCAGGCCATGGCGCAAGTGCATCAAAAATTTCCCAATGATGATGAGGGGGCGGCTTTCTATGCCCTCTCTCTGGTTGCCCTCGCCGAGGATGGCGACAACGAAATGGCAAACCGCAAGCAGGCCATCGCCATCCTGCAGCCGCTGTTCCGGAAACATCCCGACAATCCCGGCATGGCACATTACCTGATCCACGCCACCGACACGCCACAGTTGGCCTCACAGGGACTGGAAGCTGCGCGCGCCTATGCCAAGATTGCGCCGGCTTCTTCGCACGCGCTACACATGCCATCGCACATTTTTATCCGCCTGGGGCTATGGCAGGATTGCATCAGCTCCAACCTGGCCGCGGCAGCGGCTGCCGCCCAGGCCACACGCGCCCATCTGGCCGATTCCGGTTATCAGTTCCACGCCATGGATTTTCTTGACTACGCCTACCTGCAAAGCGGGCAGCTCGGCAAGGCGCAATCCGTAGTGGAGGAGCTCAAGAGCGTTCCCGGAGCCAGCGCTGAAGAGATTGCCGATCATCAGGCCATGTTACTGGCGCGCAACGCCCTCGAGTCCCACCAATGGAAAGAGGCGGCCGCGCTGGCCATACCCAAGATCAAATTTCTCTGGCAGGACACAACGTATTTCGCGCGCGTGGTCGGCGCAGCCCGCAGCGGCAATGTGGCCGCCGCCCGGCAGGACCTGGACACCCTGAAAAAGATTATTGCCGTCCGTAATGCTCACAACAAGGAGCTGGGCTATTCCGGTCATTCCGGCGAAGCGCTCGACCAGATGGAGGCGGAAGCCTGGCTCGCTTTCGCCAAAGGAGAGACTGAAACCGCCCTGCAAGTGATGGGTAACGCCGTGAAGCGTGAACAGGAAGATGGGGTAAGCTACGATCGCATTCCCGCGCGAGAGATGCAGGCTGACATGCTGTTGGAACTGAAACGGCCCTCCGAGGCGCTAGCGGCTTACAAAGAAGCGTTGCGCGATTCGCCCCGGCGCTTCAATTCTCTTTATGGCGCCGCGCGTGCCGCGGAGGTCACCGGCAATGCCGCCGAAGCCAGGGAATACTATGCCACCCTGGTTCAGAGCTGCGACCGGGCTGCTGACCGTCCTGAACTTAAGCAAGCGGCAGGGGCTGCTAAGGAAAGTGCGATGCGGCAGTAATTCCCGGAACAAAACGGTTCTGAAAACGTTACTTTTGTAACCATTCAGAGGCCTTCTGCCTCCCCGCAACTCCGCGTCTGGCGCGGGGTTTGTAAAAACAGCAATTCCCAAGGAACGGGGAGGAAATATGAAACGGTCTTTCACATTGCTTCTTACGCTAGTGGTGGGGCTCTGGATTTCGAGCTTGAGCGCGGCAGCGCAGGGACGTGGCAGCAAGCCGATGTCAACCGGCATCGAGCATGCCGAGACCACAGCCAGCGCCAAGGGACAGCGTGGCATCGAAAAAGCCGAAGCCAAGCAGAGCGTCCATAAGCACGCAAAAAAGGTGAAAGTTAAGAAAACTGGCAAGAAGCTGGCCAAAGGAAAGAACAAGACCAAGCGCGCCTGAGAAGCCGCGCTTTAATGCGGTCCCGGACAGCGGCGAGGCGGTGAGCCTCGCCGCTGTTTTTTGTTGCAGAAATTCGGCCGCTAGTCGCCTTTCTGTGGCCTGCCGTACTAACATATTGTGATGGCAAGCTTGGAAGGCCGCCCTAACTTTTCGGATTTGAGCGCCAAGCGCGAGTTCCTGGAAGCGCGCCTGCGCTCACTGGGCCGCACCCTCATTGCCTATTCCGGCGGCGTGGACTCCGCCTTCCTGGCTGATGCCGCGCGGCGAGTCCTGGGCGACAACATGCTGGCGGTGATCGCCGATTCTCCCAGCCTGCCTCGCTTTCAGTTACAGGACGCAATAGCCTTTGCCCAGGAGCGTCAGATTGCTCTGGAAGTCGTAGCTACACAGGAACTGGAACGCCCGGAGTACGTGCGCAACGATGCCAGCCGCTGTTTCCACTGCAAGGATGAGCTGTTTACGTTGATGGAGGAGTACCGCCGGCGGCACGAGTTCGAGTGCATCGCCTACGGAGTAAATGCCGACGACCAGGGCGACTTCCGCCCGGGACAAGAGGCGGCACGGCACCACCGAGTGGCCGCGCCCCTGCTCGATGCCGGCCTCGGCAAGCGGGAAATTCGTGAACTGGCGCGGCTGGCCGGCCTGCGCGTCTGGGATAAGCCTGCCTCTGCCTGCCTCTCCTCACGCATTGAATACGGTCGCCCCGTGACCCGCGACTCCCTAGCCGCAGTGGAGCAGGGCGAAGAGGCCTTGCGTGCCCTCGGGTTCCGCCAGTTCCGGGTGCGGCACCATGGGCAGATTGTCCGCATCGAAATTGCCCGTGAGGAACTGACTCGCGCTCTCGAATCCGCCATGGCCGAGCAATTCACCCGCATCTTCAAAGCTCTGGGATTTACCTACGTCACTCTGGACCTGGAAGGCTTTCGCTCCGGCTCCATGAACGCTGTGCTGCCGCTGGAGCAGGTCCGCCGCGGCAAAAGAGATCAGTAGAGGGCGCCGTACTTGGTGGCCACCCAACGCCCATCCTTCTGCATGGCGGTAACCCACAGATCCTCGGGGTAGGTACTTTGGCCGTCGCGGCGGGTGACATGGTAGTGCAGAATAACGAGCGGCGGCTCGTCCTCGCGATCAAACAGAGTCCAGGAAACCAGCGGGTGCTGTTCTTCCGACTTGCAGATAAATCCCGCATACTGACGGCGGTAGTCTTTGAACCAGTCGGCCAGTTCTTCGCGGCACTTGCCTTCCTGCATGGCATTGACCATCTCGCTGGCTGGCCGTTCCGGGGCGCGGTCACGAATGGGATTGAAGCGTACCTGCAAGGGATAGCCGGAAAGCGGGTCCTTCTGTTCTGAGCGAGACAGAATGGGCGGCTGGTTGGAGAGCCAGATCAGCATGCCAAAGGCGTAGAGCACGAGCACCACGCCCACGCCCAGCCCAATCCATTTTTTCTGAACGGCCATACTTCTGCAGGAAGTTTAGCGCCAATAGGTCAGGGGTGGGTTGATGCGGAAGGTACAGGTACGTTAGTGCTAGAAAGCCCGCTGTTCTAGGTGGCTGCGAGGATTGGCGATAAACTACTCTCATGAGCCAGAAGGGGTCATGACGACGCACAAAAGGGCATCCCAGAAGCATCGTGCAGGTAGCTCTGAGAAAACCCCGCTAAAACCCCGCAGACGCCAAAAGAAGGCCAAGGGCTTGCCACAGCCCAAAAGCTTGGTTCAATTCTTCTCCCAGTCTCCGCTAGCTAAAACGGCAATCGATCTCGAACGAAAACCGGATTACGGCTCGGCAGTCAAACTGTGAGTGGATTCTGGTTGATTACTAAATGGTAAGGTGAAAAAAGAAACGCACCCGAAAGTGGGTGCGTTCTCGCTAAGTGCCGTTTTTCGGAGACGTGCTACATCTCTACCGAAAAACCTCTAGGAACTGAATACTTCCTACCGCCTACTCCTTCTCTTCTCCACCGCCAGCCGGCCCTTCGGCGCCGCCTTCGGCCTGCTGTTGCGCCTGGGCTTCTTCCATGGCCTTCTTGGCTTCGGCGGCGCGCTTGGCGCGGAGTTCGGCGCGCTTCTGGCGCTTTTCCTCCACCACGCGCTCCGCACCCAGCAGTTCGATGAACGCTTTTTCCGCGCCATCGCCTTTCTGCCAGCCGGTGCGCACAATGCGCAGGTACCCGCCTTCGCGGTCGCCAAAACGGGGCGAGATGTCAAACAGCTTGTCCACGGCCTCGCGGGTCATGAGATAAGCGCCCGCCTGGCGACGTGCGGACAGGTCTCCGCGCTTACCCAGCGTGATCATTTTCTCCACGTGCGGCCGCATGGCTTTGGCCTTCACTACGGTGGTCTCAATCCGCTCTTCCAGAATGAGCGAAGTTACGAGGTTACGCAGCAAGGCGCGACGGTGACTCGTGTTCCTGCCCAGTTTCCAACCTGCTTTAAGGTGACGCATAAGAATCCCTTGATTTACGATTGAAGATTGACGATTGCGGCGAGTATTTGCTCCGCGCAATCGGCAATCGAAAATCCCCAATCGTAAATTCTAGTAGTTTTGTCCTTCTCCGAAGCTAGGGGCTCCCAGAGCCGGGGCCGGCTGCGGCGGAGCGCCGGGCACGGCATTGCCGTGCTCGTCAATTTTCATACCCAGGCTCAGGCCCATCGAAGCCAGGATTTCCTTGATCTCGTTGAGCGACTTGCGGCCGAAATTCTTGGTCTTCAGCATCTCGGCCTCAGTCTTCTGCACCAGTTCGCCGATGGTCTGGATGTTGGCGTTCTTCAGGCAGTTGTAGCTGCGTACGGAAAGCTCTAGCTCTTCGACCGAGCGGTTCAGGTTCTCGTTGCGGATTTCCGGCTTGCGCTCTTCGGAACTGGTGATGGTCTCCATCTCCTCCTCGAAGTTGATGAAGATGTTCATGTGGTCTTTGAGCAGCTTGGCCGCCAGACCGATGGCATCAGCGGGCAGCACGGAGCCGTTGGTCCACACTTCGAGGGTGAGCTTGTCGTAGTCGGTGATCTGGCCCAGGCGCGCGGCCTCCACTGTGTAATTGACCTTGCGCACCGGCGAGTGCACCGAGTCAATGGGGATGAAGCCGATGCCCAGGTCTTCATCAAAGTTCTTATCGGCCGCCACGTAGCCGCGGCCGCGCTTCAGCCGCATCTCCATGTCCAGCTTTCCGCCTTCGCTGATGGTGGCCAGGTAAACTTCCTTGTCCAGCACCTCAACGTCGGCGTCGGCCTCGATCATGCCGGAGGTAACCACGCCCGGCTGGTCAGCGCGCAGGTAGATAGCCTTTGGCCCTTCGCCGTTCAGCTTAAAGGGCACCTGCTTGAGGTTGAGGATGATGTCGGTGGCATCTTCCACCACGCCAGGGATGGACTGGAATTCGTGCAGCACGCCTTCGATTTTGACCGCGGTGACGGCCGCACCCTCAATGGAGGACAGCAGCACGCGGCGCAGAGCGTTGCCAATCGTGGTGCCAAAGCCGCGCTCAAAGGGCTGCGCCCAGAACATGCCGTACTTGTCTGTTAGGCCTTCGGTGTCAACCGCCAGCCGTTTTGGTTTCTGAAAACCTTTCCAAAGCATTTGCGTTCTTCTCCTCTTCGGCCATGCTGCTCAATTTCGGCTTGCCGGCTGGCCCGCAGCCGGCTCCAACGCCGAAAAAGGCGGATCTGGCACGAAATGTATGGGCCAGAAAACCAGCAGTCAGCACTCAGCTTTCAGCCCGTGTGACTGCGTTGCTGTCGACCGTCAGCCGTCGCGACTACTTGCTATACAACTCCACGATCAGCTGCTCATTGACGGGCAGGTTGATGTCTTCCCGCTTGGGTAGGTTGACCACCTTCCCCTTCAGTGTCTCGCGATTCACCTCCAGCCATCCCGGAGCGGCCTGATGCGCCGTGTACTCCATCGCCTGCTGGATAATGGGCAGCGTGCGGCTCTTTTCGCGAATGGCGATTTCATCCCCGGCCTTGACCTCGTAGGACGGGATATTGACCTTGCGGCCATTCACTTCGACGTGGCCGTGGCGCACGAATTGACGCGCCTGCCGCCTGGCCACCGCGAATCCCATGCGGTAAACGATATTGTCCAGCCGCCGCTCCAGTTGCTGCAGCAGCAGCTCGCCGGTGACGCCGGGCTTGCGCGCCGCAAACTCGAAGTAGTTGCGGAACTGTTCTTCCTGGACAAAATAGATACGCTTCGCCTTCTGCTTTTCGCGAAGCTGCAGGCCGTAGCCGACGACCTTCGCCTTGCGGTCTTTGCCGTGCTGCCCGGGTGCGAAGTTGCGTTTCTCAACCGGACACTTTTCACTGAAGCACTTTGCCCCCTTGAGGAACAACTTCATGCCCTCGCGGCGGCACAAACGACATACCGGTCCTTTATAGCGTGCCAATTTTCTTCTCCTTTGATCATCGGTTTACGGGCATGGCGTGCCGGTCGTCCCGATGGAATTTTTCATGTTTCAAGGTTTCAGAGTTTCAAGGTTTCAGTGATTTGGCAACGCGCCCGGAAACCTTGAAACCTGCGAAACTTTGAAACCGTTTAACTAAACCTGCTCGCTCCGACGCAGAGGCTACACCCGCCTTCTCTTCGGCGGCCTGCAGCCGTTGTGCGGAATCGGGGTGACGTCCTTGATCTGCCGCACCTCGATGCCGGCGGTAGCCAGGGCGCGAATCGCCGATTCGCGGCCCGAACCCGGCCCGCTGACCCGCACCTCCACGCTCCGCACCCCGTGATCGCGCGCCTGGTTGGCGGCGTTCATAGCTGCCTGCTGCGCGGCAAAGGGAGTGCCCTTGCGCGAGCCACGGAAGCCAAGCGATCCCGAACTCTTCCAGGAGAGCACGTTGCCCTGCATGTCGGAGATGGTCACGATGGTGTTGTTAAACGACGCCTGGATATGCGCCACGCCATGCGGGACGTGCTTGCGCTCCTTGCGCTTGAACTGCTTCTTCTTGCCTTTTTTCTCCGGCGCCGCTGGGGCTCCGGCCGCGGGTGTAGTCGGTTTTGCCATAATTTTATGTCTTCGCCGTAGATTTCTTTTTCTGTGCCACTGTGCCCTTGCGTGGGCCCTTGCGGGTGCGCGCGTTGGTATGCGTCCGCTGCCCGCGCACGGGAAGGTTGCGACGATGGCGGAAGCCGCGATAGGAGCCGATTTCGATCAAACGCTTAATGTGCATGGCGGTGTCTTTGCGCAGGTCGCCTTCGACCCCGCCCTCGGTCTCGATAACGTGCCGAATGCGGTTGACCTCGTCCTCGTTCAGGTCCTGCACCTTTTTCGCCCCATCCACCTTGGCCTGCTCCACGATGCTCTGCGCGCGAGAGTGGCCGATGCCGTAAATGTAGGTCAGCGCAATCGCCGTGTGCTTGTTGCGCGGTAAGTCAACGCCTGCTATGCGTGCCATGAATACTCCTGCTAGCCTTGCCTCTGTTTATGTTTCGAGTTCTCGCAAATCACCCGCACCACGCCCTTGCGGCGGATGATCTTGCACTTATCGCAAATTTTCTTTACCGATGCGCGTACCTTCATATCAGTTCTCAGTTCCCGGTTCTCAGTTCTCAGTTGAAAAGACACCGCGTCATTTATAGCGATACACGATGCGGCCGCGGGTGAGGTCGTAAGGGGAAAGCTCCACGGCCACCTTATCCCCCGGCAGAATACGGATAAAATTCTTCCGCATCTTGCCCGAAACATGCGCCAGCACCTGGTGCTTGTTTTCCAGTTCGACCCGAAACATCGCGTTGGGCAGCGGTTCAATCACCGTCGCCATGACTTCAATCGCGTCCTCTTTACTCATGCACTCCTTGCAATTTTGCTGACCTTAAGATCCTTCGCTGCGCTCATGCCCCGCTAACGCGCCTACTCGGTCAAAATCAGAGGCCCATTTTTGGTGACCGCCACGCAGTGTTCGAAGTGGGCGCTATAGCTGCCATCTTCGGTCACCGCCGTCCAGTTGTCGTTCAGCAGTCGAGCGCCTGGCTTGCCGGCATTGACCATGGGTTCGATGGCCAGCACCATGCCTTCTTCCAGCCGTGCCCCGTGCCCGCGCACGCCGAAATTGGGCACCTGCGGCTCCTCATGCAGTTGGCGGCCGATGCCGTGGCCCACGAATTCACGCACCACGCTGAAGCCGTTTGCCTCCACGTATTCCTGCACCGCCGCTCCCACATCGCCCACCGAATTGCCCAGCCTCGCTGCCTCGATCCCGCGATAGAGCGATTCCCGGGTCACATCGAGCAGGCGCTGCAGTTCCGGCGTGGTCCCGTCGCCTACGGGCACCGTGATAGCGGCATCGGCGTAATAACCATCCACCACCACGCCGCAATCAATGGAAACAATATCGCCCGCCTTCAGTACCCGCCGATGGGACGGGATCCCGTGCACAATTTCCTGATTCACGGACGTGCACAGCACACAGGGATAGTCGCGATAGCCCTTAAATGCCGGCCGGGCGCCCAATTCCCTGATCTTCTTCTCCGCCGCCCGCTCCAGGTCCATAGTGCTGGCGCCAGGAACAGCGACCTCGCGCACCGTGTCCAGAACCTGGCGCAGAATGCGCCCGCTATGCCGCATTTTCTCGATCTCAGCCTGCGACTTGCACACGATCGCCATCCCTAGGCGCCCCCGGACTGCGTGCCCACGGGGACGTTTCTTAAACGTTCAATTGCTTTGGCCACCTGGTGAGTGACGTCCTCCACATCCTGGTCGCCTTTTATATGCACTAAACGCCCGCTGCGCCGGTAATACGCGGCCAGGGGGCGGGTTTGTAAGTCATAGGCCCGCAGGCGTTCTTCGACCACTTCCGGCCGATCATCGTTGCGGATAACCAGCTTGGAGCCGTCCACGTCACACACATCCGGCACCCGAGTGGGCTGCGTGTGGATGTTGTAGATACGACCGCAGGTAGGGCAAGAGCGACGTCCCGAAAGCC
>DATEGM010000428.1:0-9003 GCA_035280085.1 Terriglobales bacterium | reverse complement strand
TGCCTGGAACCGCCCTGGAGCAGGTGCCGGGGGTGGCTGCGTGAGATACGCGCTGGTCAATCCCAACTGGGACTTCACCGGCTCCACCTACTTCGGCTGCCAGGAGCCGCACTATCCGCTGGAGCTGCTCTTCAGCTTCGACAAAATTGTTGCCGCCGGCCACGAACCTTTGCTGGTTGACGCCCAGCTTCACAAGCTCAAGCTGGATGAGGTGAAGCATCGCTTAGAGCGCTTTGAGCCCGATTTCCTGGTAATCCCTACCGCACCTTCGTACCTGTTCTGGCGCTGTCCCCAGCCCGAACTGCGCGTGCCGGCGCAGTGGTTCGCGGCCTTGGGAGAGAAATCGGTGCGGGTGGCCATTGGACCCCATCCTTCTGCAACGCCCGGCATCACACTGCGCAAGCTGCAGTGCGACGTAGCCATGCGAGGTGAACCGGACTACAGCCTGGCGGAGCTGGCGTCCAAACCCTGGTCGCAAATTGACGGCTGCTGCTGGCGCGATCACAACGGAGAGCATCTGTCCGCCAGCCTTGGTGTGGCCGACATGAAGGGCCTGGGCGCGCTCGATTTCAGGAATTACCAGGTGGAGGAGCACGAACACCGCCACCACGTGTTTAACGGCTCTGGCCGCGGCGCCGAACTGGAGTTTGCCCGCGGTTGCCCGTGGACGTGCAGCTTCTGCAATAAGACTCTGTTCCGCAACAAGTTCCGGGAGCGCGAAGTCGAGGCAGTGCTGGCGGAAGTGGACCGCGTCATCGCGCGCGGCGTGGACTACATCTACTTCATCGACGAGATTTTTGGCGTAGGCAAGAACGTGCTTCGCCTGTTGGAGGGAATTGCCGGGCGAAAGGTAAGCATCGGTATGCAGTCACGAATTGACCTGTGGAACGAAGACACCCTCGATCTGCTGGGCCGCGCGCGCTGCATCTCTTTTGAGTGCGGCATTGAATCCATTACCGATGAGGGACGCGACGAACTGAATAAGAACTGCCGCATGTCTACCGAGCGCCTCACCGAGCTGCTTATCTATGCGCGCAAACGCATTCCCTGGGTGCAGGCCAACCTGATTCTTACCGACCACGACAATCGTGAGGAAATCCGCAAGTGGCAGCAGAAGCTGAAGGCGCATGACGTGTGGGTCAGTGAGCCCGTGCCCATGTTTCCATTCCCCGGCACTCCGCTT
Organism: Terriglobales bacterium; assembly: GCA_035280085.1. Lineage (GTDB taxonomy): Bacteria > Acidobacteriota > Terriglobia > Terriglobales > Acidobacteriaceae > JAICWP01. Next base: position 7,820 of record DATEGM010000428.1, on the reverse strand, counting down.
TACCAGCAGATGTTCGGGACCCCCGACGACAAGGCCTGGGAGCGCGCGCATCACTACTACACCTCGACCTTTAATCCCAAGGGCTACAGCGACATCCAGGAGCAGCGTCCGGCGAACATCGAGGAACTGGAATGCGCGTCCTAGTAACCGCCGATACTGTGGGCGGCGTCTGGACCTATACGCGGGAACTTGTGACGGGACTGACCCGGCACGGCGTGCAGGTCACGCTGGTCAGTTTGGGCGAAATTCCCACCCCGCGCCAGAGCGCGTGGATGGAAGGCCTGCAAGGCCTCGACTATCGTCCCACCGCTTTTCGCCTGGAGTGGATGCAGGAGGCGCAGCGCGATGTAGAGCAGTCGGCGCGCTTCCTGGAGGCGGTAATCCGTGAAGTCCGTCCTGACCTGCTCCACTTCAATCAGTATTGTTTTGGCAGTGTGGGAGCGGACCTGCCGCGCATCGTGGTGGCGCACAGCGATGTGGTGAGCTGGTGGATCAGTGTTCACGGGGAAGAGCCGCCTCCCAGTTCCTGGCTGGGCTGGTACCGGCACGTGGTGAGTGATGGGTTGCGTTCGGCCACCACGGTTGTTGCGCCTTCGCGCTGGATGCTGAACATGCTGACGGAGATTTACAGCCGCCCCGCAGACGCCAAAACGATTTACAACGGCCGCAGCCCACGCTTGTTTAACCCTCACATGACGAAAACGGAGGCTGCGCTCGGCGTGGGTCGGCTGTGGGATTGCGCCAAGCAGGTTTCGCTCCTCACTCGTTACCCGCAGACGGTGCCGGTATGGATCGCCGGCTCGGAAATTCACCCCGAGGAATCGCTACGCGGAAATTCAGCCTTGGACGCCGGGACCAATGTCGAACTGAAAGGGCTGCTTCCGGAGAAGCAACTGCGCATGCTGTTTGCGCGCGCCGCCATCTACGCCGCAACTTCCCGCTACGAACCGTTTGGCTTGGCGCCGCTGGAAGCGGCTATGTCGCGCTGCGCGCTGGTGGCCAACGACATTCCCAGTTTTCACGAATTGTGGGGCGACACGGCCATTTACTTCCGCCGCAACGATGGCGCTGACCTGGCAGAAAGAATTCGCCAGCTTGCCGCTGATCCTGCCCTGCGCCGCACTTATGCGCTGCGGGCTTACCGCCGCGCTGTGCAGCGTTTCACGGCCGAGCGCATGGTGAACGAGTACCTGCAACTTTATTGTTCGCTAGTCGGGGCGGAGGCGCTGGCCGCGTGAGCCACCCTCTCAAGCTGCGTTTTTTCGCTCACTCCTGGGTCTCCGACTGGAACCACGGCAACGCCCACTTTCTGCGCGGGTTGGTGCGCGAGTTGATCCGCCTCGGTCATGAGGTTCGCTGTTATGAGCAGTACGGGGCGTGGTCACTGGCCAATCTTCTGCGCGAGGAAGGCGAGTTGGCACAAGCTGCCGTCGAAGAATTCTGGCGCGCTTTCCCTGAGTTGGATGTGCGCTTTTACCTGAACGACGCCGGCTTTCGCGATTTCGCCCGGGAGGAGTTGAGCGGCGCCGACGTGGTTGTGGTCCATGAGTGGAATCCACCTGAAGTAGTAGAGTCTATCGCGGCGCTCAAGCGGGAACTTGGCTTCCGCCTCCTCTTCCACGATACGCACCACCGCGCTTACAGCAATCCCAAAGAGATGCTGCGCCTGCCCCTCAGCCAGTTTGACGGCGTGCTCGCTTTTGGCGAGGCCATTCGCCGCATCTACCAGCAAGGAGGTTTTGGAATCGAGAAGGCCTGGACGTTTCACGAAGCCGCCGATACCGGTAATTTCCGTGCTGTCGAAGCCAGAAAAAACACCGACGTGATCTGGGTAGGGAACTGGGGCGACGAGGAGCGCACGCAGGAGCTGCAGGAATTCCTTATCGGGCCGGCTGCGGCGTTGCGCGGGCACAAAATTGCGGTGCACGGCGTGCGCTACCCCGAAGAGGGTCGTCACCAGTTGGCCTCCGCGGGAATCGAGTTCCGCGGCTATTTGCCCAACCTGCGGGCCCCCCGGGCCTACGGCGAAAGCAAGGTCACTGTGCATGTGCCCCGGCGCCAGTACGCCAACGGCCTGAGCGGTGTGCCTACCATCCGTGTGTTCGAAGCGCTGGCCTGTGGCATCCCCCTGCTATGCGCGCCGTGGACTGACACCGAAGGCCTGTTCCGCCCCGGAGAAGATTATTTGTGCGTGCCTGACGGGCGCGCTATGGCGGCGGAGCTTCGCCGCCTTATCTCCGATGCTGCCGCCCGGGAGCAAATGGCTTCCCGTGGCCTGGAAACTATTCAGGCAGGCCACACGTGCGCTCATCGTGCGCGGCAATTTCAGGACATCTGCGAGGAACTGGGAAAATGAAAATCTTCGTCTTCGGTTCCAGCCTGACTTCGTCGTACTGGAACGGAGCCGCCACCTATTACCGCGGCATTTACAAGAACCTGCACGCCCTCGGACACGAGATCACCTTCGCTGAGCCTGACATTTACGACCGCCAGAAGAACCGCGATGCCGGCGAAATTGACTACGCTGAGGTTCTCGTCTACCTCACTCCCCGCGACTTGGACCGCATGCTGGCGCGCGCCTGCGACGCCGACTTGGTCATCAAGCACAGCGGCGTTGGCGCCGATGACGAATTGCTGGAGAGAGAGGTGCTGCGTTGCCGCTGTTGCGGCACGCGCGCTGCTTTCTGGGATGTGGACGCGCCCGCCACGCTGGCTCGCGCGCTGACCAACCCCGACGATCCCTTCCTGGCCCTGATTCCGCAGTATGACTACATCTTTACCTACGGTGGCGGGCCGCCGGTAGTCGAGCGTTACCTGCGGCTGGGAGCAAGAAACTGCCATCCCATTTACAACGCGCTGGAGCCCGAAACCCACCATCCCGTGCGGCCTGATCCGGAACTGGCTTGCGATCTGGTGTTCGTCGCCCACCGTTTACCCGACCGCGAGCGGCGAGTGGAAGAATTCTTTTTGCGCGCGGCCGAGTTGGCCCCTGACCTGTCATTCATTCTGGGCGGGGAAGGCTGGGCAGGAAAAGCGATGCCAGGGAACGTGCGCTGGATTGGCCACGTCGGCACCCATGACCACAATCGCGTAAACTGCTCCGCGCGCATGGTGCTGAACGTAAATCGCGACTCCATGGCCACAGTAGGTTTTTCTCCCCCCACTCGAGTCTTTGAAGCGGCGGGCGCGGGCGCGTGCCTGATCACCGACGCCTGGGCGGGAGTTGAAACGTTCTTTGAGCCGGGTGAGGAAATCCTCATCGCGTCGAGCGCGGAGGACATTGTGCGCCTTCTCCGCACACTGAATACCGCCCAGGGTGCGCAGATCGGCGCCGCCATGCGCGCCCGCGCGCTTCGCGATCACACCTATGCCTTGCGCGCCCGGCAGGTGGACGCAATCCTGCGCTCAGCGGAGAAGCAGGGCGCATTGTCGCAACCTCGCAGTACTGTAGCCGCGTGAACGGGAGAAGCGAACTTGAAGATTGTTATCTTTGGTCTTTCCATCACCTCGGCCTGGGGTAACGGCCACGCTACCACTTTTCGCTCCCTGGCGCGGGCGCTGCATGCCCGCGGTCACAAAATCCTCTTCTTCGAAAAAGACCTGGAATGGTACGCCTCCAACCGCGACCTGCCCAACCCGCCGTTCTGCGAAATGTGCATTTTTCAGACCTGGAAGGACGTTCTGCCCCGTGCCCGCCGCGAACTGAAGGAGTGCGATGTGGCCATGGTGGGCTCGTATTTCCCTTACGGCATCGCGGCCATCGACCAGCTTCTGGATTCTCCCGCCGCGGTCAAAGCTTTCTACGACATAGACACTCCAGTCACAGTCGCGCAACTGCGCGCCTCAGGCACAACCGACTACCTGCGCGGCGATCAGATTCCCGGCCTCCACCTGTACTTCAGCTTTACCGGCGGCCCCATGCTGCAGGAACTCGAGCAGGATTTTGGCGCTCAGCGGGCCGTTCCGCTCTACTGCTCTGTGGATGCGGACGAGTATCGCTCCTGGCCGGTGCATAAGCGCTATCGGTCGGACATGAGCTACATGGGCACCTATGCGCCCGACCGCCAGCCTAAAGTCGAACACCTGTTCTGCGAACCGGCGCGTCGCCTGCCGCAGCAGAGCTTTCTGTTGGCCGGGCCACAGTACCCGCCGAACCTGCGTTGGCCGGCCAACGTGCGCCGCATTCGCCACCTGAACCCGCGCTGGCACCCGCGCTTCTACAGTTCTTCACGCCTTACGCTCAACGTCACCCGGCGCGCCATGGTGCAGGCCGGCTACTCGCCTTCTGTACGAGTTTTTGAGGCAGCGGCTTGCGGCGCCACCTTGGTCTCGGATAACTGGCCCGGCCTGGATTCCTTCTTTGTCCCCGGCAGGGAAATACTAGTGCCTGCTGACCCTGGCGATGTGGTTGCGTATCTGACTGCAACTGACGACGCCGATTTGCGCCGCATCGGCCGAAGCGCGCAAGAGCGGGTATTGGCCGAGCACACCGCTGAGCACCGCGCCCAGCAGTTCGAGCAGTATGTCAGCCGGGCCGGAACTCGTCCCCTTTCACCCCTTGGAGAACCCGCGGCCGCAGCTTAGGGGTGTTCTCTCCGCGCACAATTCAGCTCTGCCTGCGCGCCGAGTCCGCACTTGGAAAACTCGCTCGGTCGGTGCCGCATCCATTCAGTAGGGGCTGAACTCCCCCCGTTCCTCTCCACTAGTAAGCCAGCAAAAACCTGCGAGGAGGTGTACCCGGTGAGAGTTGCTATTGTCGCGCCACCCTTCATAAGTGTCCCGCCCCGCCGCTACGGCGGGACGGAATTGTTTATTGCTCAGTTGGCAGCAGGATTACAGAAGGCTGGGCTAGACGTCGTCGTTTACGCCAATGGGGAATCCAGCGCCGGGACCGAAACCCGCTGGCTTTTTCCCAAAGCACAGTGGCCCATCAAAGGTGAGGTTTATGACAACCTCAAGGACCTGAATCACACCACCTGGGCGGCCAAGGATGCGGCCCGTACCTGCGATCTTATTCATATCAATAATGCTCCCGGCCTGATCTGCTCCCGCTTCATCAATCGCCCATTTGTGTACACAGTTCATCATCCCCACATACCGGAATTAAGCGATTTCTACAGCTATTTTCCGGATGTCCATTACGTCACCATCAGCGACTTCCAGCGTCGCCAGGAGACCATGGCGCATCTGCAGACCATTCACCATGGCCTCGACCTTACCCACTATCAGTACCGCGAGAAAAAGCAGGACTACCTGGCTTTCCTGGGCAGAATCGCACCCATCAAGGGGCCTCACCTTGCCATTCAGGCAGCCAAAAAATCTGGCTTGCCCTTGAAAATTGCCGGTGAAATCCAGCCCATGTTCCGCGACTATTTTGAGGCGGAAATCCGGCCGCACGTGGATGGTAAATTCATCGAATATATTGGCGAGGCGGATCTGCCGGCCAAGAATGAACTCCTGGGCCATGCCCGGGCTATGCTGTTTCCCATTCAGTGGGACGAGCCTTTCGGCCTGGTAATGCTCGAAGCCATGGCGTGCGGCACCCCGGTGCTGGCTCTGGCTGGGGGGTCGGTGCGAGAACTCATTGAAAACGGAGTGAATGGCTTCATCTGCCAATCTGTGGACGAACTCGCCACGCGGGCGAGCGAAATCGGCCAGGCCATTGCTCCCGCCATGGTCCGCCGGCATGTGCAGGAGAGATATTCGCTCGAGCACATGGCGGCGCGATACGTTAAGCTGTATCACAGCATTCTGGCGGCTGGCCAGGCCGCCAAACTTTCCGCCCTCGTCGAGGAGCAACGTGCGGTGGCATGAGCGCGCGAGTTTCGATTCCGCAAGCGGAGTTGGTGGAAATTCCCTCGCCTTACGTGGAGCCGCGGGTCGCCTTTCAGACCCTGGAACCGCGTAAGGTCAACAACCTCACTCTCATTGAGGGTAAGACCTTCCTGTCCACCACCGTAGCCGGCGACATTACTCCCGCCGGCGCGCCTGACGTGGGCTTTTTCCACGACGATACCCGCTTCCTCAGCTACCTGGAACTGAAGGTGGGCGGGCATCGCGCCGTGGTGCTCTCCTCCAGCACGGAAAATACATTTGTCTCGCAAATCGAGCTGACCACTGGCAACATCACTCTGCGCGATTCCTTCGACCTGCCGGAGAACACCATCCACATCCGGCGCGAGCAGTTGCTGGGCGAAGATACCTTCTTTGACCGTTTCACATTTGAGAACTTCAATCTGGCGCCGGTGGAGATCTTCATTGAGCTCTCCTTCGAAGCCGATTTTGTGGACGTCTTTCAGGTGCGCGGCTGCCCCCGTTCTGAACACGGCCAGTACTATCGTCCCGTGGTGGAGCACGACCGCCTTTCTTTCTACTACCGCGGGCGGGATGGAATTCTGCGCCAGACCCTGATCGCCATGCGCCCGGCGCCGGCGCACTTGGGCGAGCGCAGCGCCCGCTGGGAGGTGCAGCTGCCCCCGCTGAAGCAGTTTCAGATGGAGGTGACGGTGACTCCTGGCGTCGAAGGCCGGCAGCCCGTCCAGCGCAGTTACGATTTCGGCTCCAACCTGCGGCGCCGCCGCGAAAACTACGCCGAATGGGAGAGCACCTCCACCATCTTCAGCAGCAGTCACGGTGTGTTCGACGCCGCCCTGCAGACCGCTATCGGCGACTTCCACGCCCTGCAAATCCCAGACGGCAACCAGTGCACCATCGGTGCGGGCATTCCCTGGTTTGCTACCATTTTTGGGCGCGATTCCATCATCGCTTCCTACCAGGCTCTGGCTCTCAATCCCCAGCTCGCTATTGACACTTTGCGCGTGCTCGCCCGCTACCAGGGCACCGAATACAACGACTGGCGCGACGAAGAGCCGGGCAAGATCCTGCACGAGCTGCGCACTGGCGAGATGACGCGCAGCGGCGAGATGCCCTTTGGACCCTACTACGGCTCGGTAGACGCCACTCCGCTGTTCCTCATCCTGCTCAGCGAAACCTACAACTGGACCGCCGACGACGAACTGATGCGCGAGTTGCTGCCCGCCGCTTACCGCGCTCTTGATTGGATTGACCGCTATGGCGATCTGGACGGCGATGGTTTTGTCGAATTTTTGCGGCGCTCGCCTAAAGGCCTGGTCAACCAGGGCTGGAAGGATTCCTGGGACGCCAACATGCGCCCCGATGGCAACGTGGCGCGGCCGCCGCTGGCGCTGGTGGAAGTCCAAGGCTACGTGTACGAGGCCAAATACCGCATGGCTTCACTGCTCCGCGCTTTTGGCGACACCGGCCGCGCCGAGCGCCTGCGCAAGGAAGCAGCCGACCTCGCTAAGCGCCTGGAAAAGGCATTCTGGATGCCGGGCCCCGGCTATTACGCCATGGCGCTGGACGACAAAAAACGTCCGCTGGAAGTGATTTCCTCCAACGCCGGCCAGCTCCTTTTCACCCGCGTTTTAACCCGAGACCGCGCCCGCGCCGTGGTCAACCGGATCATGCACGAAGACATGTTTACCGGCTGGGGCTGGCGCACGTTGGCCAGCTCCGAGCGCGTCTTCAACCCCCTCAGCTATCACCGGGGCTCGGTGTGGCCGCATGACAATTCGCTCATTGCCCACGGCATGGCGCTCAATGAATTTCGCCGCCCGGTGTTGCGCCTGCTGACTGCGATGTTCCAGGCGGCGCTCAATTTCCGCGACTACCGCCTGCCCGAGCTGTTCTGCGGCGTGCAGCGCCGGGAAAATGACGAGCCGGTGCACTATCCCGTTTCCTGTTCGCCCCAGGCCTGGGCGTCGGGCGCGCTGCTGCTCATACTTTCATCCGTGCTGGGA
>DATEGM010000427.1:0-4993 GCA_035280085.1 Terriglobales bacterium | reverse complement strand
GGTTGCTATTACCCCATCCAGGGGGTACGGGCGCACAAGATCGTGGCGCGGCAGCCTATTCACGTGAGCGAGCGCGTAGACGCGGTGGTCAACACCGACGTGCGCGCGGAAACCATGCGCAACCACACCGCCACCCACCTGCTGCACGCTGCGCTGCGCGAGGTGCTGGGCAAACACGTGAAGCAGGCGGGCTCGCTGGTGGCGCCCGACCACCTGCGCTTCGACTTCTCCCACTTCACCGCCGTGGAAGATGAGGAACTTCAGGACATCGAGAACCTGGCCAACAAGGAAGTACTGCGAAATGAAAAAGTCCAGGTGATCGAGGATGTGCCGCTGGATGTAGCCATCAGCGAGTACCACGCCATGGCGCTTTTCGGGGAGAAGTATGGTGACCGGGTGCGGGTGATCAAGATTGGCGACTTCTCCACCGAACTGTGCGGCGGCACGCACACCGCCGCCACCGGCGAGATCGGGCTGGTCAAGGTGCTGGACGAGGGCAGCGTCTCCAGCGGTGTGCGCCGGGTGAACGCGGTGACCGGCATCGGTTCGTTGCACCACTTCCGCGCCGACCACCAGTTGGAGTCGGTGGCCCGCGGCCTGGTGCACTTCGGCGAAACGCCAGAAGGCTCGCTGGCCACGGCGCTGCGCTACGAAATCGAGAGCCGCGACGAAGAGATTAAGCGCCTGCGCAAGGAACTGGACAAAGTGCGCCTGAAGAGCGCGGCATCCTCCGTCTCCACGCAGGAAGAGAATGTGCGGGTGATCCAGGGCGTGAAAGTGCTGGCCACGCGGGTGGATAACCTGGAGCGCCCCCAAATGCGCACCCTGATGGACCAGTTACGCGACAAGCTGGGTTCAGGGGTGGTGGTGATGGGTTCGGCATCCGATGGCCGGGTGGCGCTGCTGGTGGGCGTCACCAAGGACCTGACCGGCCGCCTGCAGGCGGGCAAAATCATTCGTCCCATTGCTGAGAAGGTGGGCGGCTCCGGCGGCGGGCGTCCGGACATGGCCGAAGCCGGGGGCAAGAACCCGGAATACCTCGATGCCGCACTCAGCGAAGCCTATTCCCTGGTTGAATCCATGCTGAAATAGCCAGCGCCAAGGTCCGTACCTGGACGGCTGCTCAAACGCGAAAAGCCTGATTGTAAAGGACATGTTCGGAATCCCTGAACGGCATGAAGTTGTCTGGACTTGGCTGGGAAAACGTTGTATATAGCCTGAGTTCGGGGCCGCTTGGGGAGGCCACATGAACGGCGATCGCATTCGCTTCATAGATCACCGCGGCAAGCGGATTCTGCTGGTGGATTGCACCGACTGTGACCCCCGCCAAGTCAGGGCCATCTCCGAAATTCTCCCCAGCTATGTCACCACAGAACCCCGCGGCTCGTTGCTGATTCTGGCCGATTTCACCGGCGCCCAGGTGGATCGCGCCACCGTGGAATCCATCAAGAAAAGCGCCGTTTATGACCGCCCCCACCTAAAGCGCTCTGCCTGGGTGGTGAAGGACAACATTCCCCAGGTATTTATGAATGCCATACGCTCGTTCTCCGTGCGCGAACTACCGACCTTCCCGACTCGCGAACAAGCTATGAGCTACCTGGTTGAGGAAGACCAGGAAGAAACGCAGGAACTGGCCTCACCCGCGTAAATCCCTTCAGCTACGCCATTTCAGGGTGACCGGTCCGGGCAAAGGGTGGCGCATCTCCCCGCCGTTGTGGCGGGCTTCCATATAGGCGTGCTTAAGCTGGAAATACCATTTAGCGGGGCGGTCTGCGTCGTCAATCAGCATCAGGTGGGGATCGTGTTTCAGGCCTTCGGCCTGCAACTCCATGGTGCGCCGGTCTTGCTCCACGAATTTCGCAAACACAAACTTGAGTAGTTCGGGGCCGAAGGGCAGCCAGCGGAAGATGTTCCAGGCGGCCACCACGTCAATGCGGCAGCGGTTGCGGGTGATGGGCGTGACCGTGGTCAGGCTGGAAAACCAGTACTTCCCTGCCTGGATGGTCTCGGAGCGCAAGTTGGGCAGTACGAAATCAATGGTGGTTGTGATGGAATCGGCCGCGGCGTAGAGGCGCAGCAGTTTGTAAGGCGCGCTGTTGGAAGAGGGCGTGTGCGCGCTCATGCGGAAGCCGTTGGGAATCGGCTCAAACGCCTTCTGCTTCTCATGGATGCTATGGCGGGAGCGCCACCACCAGGCCTGGTGCACAAAAGGCCCATGCGCCGGATCCATCAGCCCAATGATGCCGTGGTCCACATTGACCGGCATTTCCGCAGTCAGGTAAGCCAGCTTGTAGCTATCTGAAAACACAGGCACGCGAGGCGCGGGTACAGGCGGTTCAGCCGCTTTGGTAGCACCCGCGCCGGTCGGACCCGCCTCGGGGACAAATACCCAGATGTAGCCGTCGTACTCGGCGCAGGCCAAAGCGCCGGCGTAAATGCGGTCCACGCGCAACTTCGGATCGGCCGTAAGTGATGGAATCAGCTGGCATTGTCCGGTATGGGCGTCAAATCTCCAGCCATGATAGCTGCACTCCACTTGCTGGCCATCAAGAACGCCACAGGAGAGGGGCATGCCGCGATGGGGGCAGGCATCGCGCAGGGCGAAAGCGCGGCCCTGGGCATCCCGGCCAACGACCAGCGGGATTTCCAGCAGCATGGCCTTCTGCAGGCGGTTGTGGCGCACGCACTCGCTGGGCAGGGCGCGATACCAGAAGCCAAACAGCATTTCCGCATCCGGCGCCTGGCGCTGGGGAAGGGCTAGGGAGTTCATGGAGAAGCTTTCTGAATTCTAATTGAGTAATTTGTAATTTAGCACTCAGCGGTCAGCGATCAGCACTCAGCCCCTAGACGGCTGGGCGGTTTCCAAGTCGAAAGCTCACAGGGCTGAATGCTGATTGCTAATGGCCGAATGCCGATCGTTAATGCCAACCCGCATAATGCCGAAAGAGTTAACCCGCTGCACCACAGTCACTTAGCTCTATTACTTTGGTGGTTCTCAGGCCCTCCGACAGATTGTTCCGCCCCGGAGGCGGCCCTATAATCGAAGTACTCTGGTGAATCTCCGTCAGGCTGAGGGTAGGTAAGCGAAGGGGTGTGTTTCCTCGCGGAAGCCGTACCCGATGATGCGCCAGCGCCTGCATTTCGTCCTGATGGCAGTTCCCGCAATCGCGATCTCCTTTCTTTTCACCACGCCATCACTGCATGCCGGCATCGGTCCTGATTCTTCCGCGAGCGCCGGAGGCATCGTCGGAGTGCAACGCAACGGGCGCACAGTGTACGAAAACGACGTTGCTATGCCGACGAAAAGACCAGCACCGCGTTCGCAAGCCAGCCAGCCCACGGGCTCTCGCCTGATGTACTGGAGCACGACTGAGCACCGGTGGAAACCGGTGCCGCCGGCCAGCCACTACTCCATGCGGGCGGCGCGCTCTGCGGCAGCAGAAGTGCGCAGCATTCTGAACGCGGCTCCAACGCCGAAATCCTCGACTGTGGGGGAAGTTGCCGCGCCAGCGGATATTAACGCAGCAATCGAGCAGGCCGCGGCGCGCCATAATGTGGACCCCAACCTGGTGCGGGCAGTCATCAAGGTGGAGTCCAACTTCAACCCGCGCGCGGTGTCGCGAACCGGAGCGATGGGACTGATGCAACTTATGCCGGTTACGGCACGGCAACTGAAGGTCACCAATCCCTTCGACCCCGAACAAAACGTGGATGCCGGCGTGCGCCATCTGCGGCAGTTGCTGGACAATTTCGGGGGCGATGTGCGGCTTACCCTGGCGGCTTACAACGCCGGTGTGGGTGCGGTGATGCGTAATTCGGGGGTGCCGCCGTACTCCGAGACACGCAATTACGTGAAGAAGATTACTCGCCTGTATTGGAGTGGCAAGTCGGCCTCAGGAGCGGGAACGTTCATCGTGCCCAACCGGGATCCGGTGCGCGTATATCGCGATGCGCAGGGCGTGATCACCATGACGAACACCGACTAGTAGCAGTTCGGTGCTGCGGTAGCGGGAACAGGCTAACAAATTGAAACAGATACTCCCAGGTAAGGCTCAGTTGTGTGCCGCTGTGTTGCTGGCATCAACCTTGGCGTTACCATTGGCCGCCGAAGCGCGCAAGGCCCAGGCGGCGCAAACGCAGTTCGCGCGCGCCGAAACATCACGGAGCAGCCTTCATAGCCGGCAACCGGAAAACCGTACACGGCGCGACTATCAGCGCATAATAACTGCCTACCGCCGCGTGTATTACCTCGATCCAGGTTCTCCCAAGGCGCCCGCCAGCGTGCTGGCAGTCGCCGAACTACTGGCGGAGGCGGGGCGCCAGTTTGACGATGCGGAAATGCTGCGCGCCGCTGTTGGGCAATATAAATTCTTGCTGCGCGAGTATCCGGGCTATCGCTATCGCGGCAGCGCTTTGCTGGCGATGGGCAGAATTTACAAGGACGATCTGAATCAGCCGGCGCAGGCCAGGCCGATTTTCCGGCAGTTCCTGAAGGAGTATCCGCACAGCAGCCGGGCAGACGAAGCGCAGCAAGCGCTAGCCCAGGGCAAACCGGCGCGGAAAGCGGCTCCGGCCGAGGCGGCAAAAGCGCCTTCTCCCCCGTCCAACAGCGATTCTGACCTGGCCCGGGTAAAAGGCATCCGCTATTGGTCCACGCCCGACTACTCCCGAGTCGCAGTAGACCTGGACAGCGACATCACCTTCCATTCCGAGCGCCTGCGCAACCCGGATCGCGTCATCTTCGATTTGCACTGGACTCGACTGGCCCCGTCTTTGGCGGACAGGAACATAAATCCCCAGAAAGGTTTGCTGAAGAAGGTCGGTATCTTCGAAAAAGGACCCGGAGATACGCGGTTGATTCTGGAGGTGAACGATCTCGCCAACTATTCGGCATTCCTGCTTCCCAATCCCGACCGGCTGATCATTGACATGCATGGCCGAGAGGCGAGCGCAGCGAATTTGCGGAAGCAATCGTCCAAAATTGCAGATCGAG
>DATEGM010000426.1:0-7571 GCA_035280085.1 Terriglobales bacterium | reverse complement strand
CACCAGCAACCTGCGCACGAACTGCTGCCGCACCCTGCAGGAGCACCCGCTGAAGATGTACTTCGATACCGGGATCATGGTGACCCTCAATTCCGATGACCCTGGAATTTTCGGCACTTCGCTGGGCCGCGAGTACCAGCTGGCACAGGATGTGTTCGGCTTCACGAATGAGCAACTGCGTGAACTTGCACGCAATTCTTTTGAAGCGTCGTTCCTGCCGGCGGAGAAAAAAGTGGAGTTTCTGAATCAGGTGGATGCGGTATCATCTGCTCCGTAATGCGACCTGTCGTTTTGCTCTCCGGTGCCGGCCATTTTCATACCAGTCTCCTGCGACATATTGCCTGTCTAACCCTGATTTGCACCGTGCAACTCACTACCGCCGCGGGACAGCAATATCTGTGTAATCAGGGCAGCGGCAAATTCCAGGCTCGCACTCGCGAGGGTGTAGTCGTCACGGTCGGTCCGGAAAGAGAGGAAGGGCTCGCGAAGCGAGATTGCGACGCAAGCATCAGCTGGGGAAAGGAGCAATTAACGGTTGCCACAAACGCCGCCACCGTTGACCTCGATACGATGGGCCCCACGTTGAGTGGAATAGGCCCGGTGGCTGCATTTCAGGTCAGGAGCAACCCCAACCGCTTCATGTCCTATGTCATTTATTCGCTGCAAAGGCCGCCGCGCCTGCTGCGCACCTTGACGGGCGCAAGCGCATTCTCAGCTGCCGACACCGGACTGGAAAATCAGGTAGAAATCTGGGCCGATGATGCGGCTGCCGTGGACGGCCTAGATGGGCTTTTGGCCAGCGAGTTCGAGTTTCCGCCAGTTTTCGCATTGCGGTTTGAACACGGGCGATTGCTGGACGTTAGCGCGGAGTTTCAGCCGTATTTTAACCACATGGTGGCGCTGGTTCGGGCGAGCCTGACGGCCCAGGACCTCGAAGCGTTCAAGCTGAGTGATGGCCAACTCAGCCTGAAGTCCGTTGTGAGTGCCGAAAGGTTCCACCAACTTCGGCAGACAAAAATCAAGGTACTGGAAGTCGTCTGGGCGTATCTATATAGCGGGCGTGAACAACAAGCATGGCAGGCACTCGACCATATGTGGCCAAGGAGCGATATCCCACGCATTCGACGGGCAATTTCCAGCGCTCGCGCTCGTGGGATCGAGTCGCAGATTGACGGTTTCGCGCCTGAAGTGCATAAGCGGAGGAAACACACTGGGATATACCAGGTGCCCGAAGTGACTCCTCCAAGAGTCATTCAAATGAGCGTGCCCTCGAGTAACAGGCCACTGCAGCAGGTGGTGCCTGACATTAATGTGAATATCGAACTGGTGATTGATTGCGCCGGCAAAGTTCACTCTCTCGAGTCTTCCGGACCAGAGTGGGTCCACGATTATTTGGAGGATGCGGCAAAGCAATGGAAATTCATTCCATCCTTTAAGGGAGCGCAATCCGTTGCCAGTCGACTGGAGATGGATGTGTCCTTAAGACGATGAACACGACCCATAGCCTCTCGCAACATATCGGCATCGTGGCCTGCAGCGCGGAGGGCGCCGCGCTCTGCTACCGAACTATCTGCCTGGAGGGAACGGCGGTGATGGGCCGCCACGCCCACCCTGAAGTCTCGATGCACACCCATTCGCTGGCCGACTACATGCGCTGCATCTACGGAGACGACTGGCAGGGTGTGGCCGACCTCATGCTGTCTTCAGCCGAAAAGCTGGCGTGGGCCGGCGCTGACTTCCTGATCTGCCCCGATAACACCATCCACCGCGCGTTTGAACTGGTAGCGCCGCGCTCGCCACGGCCCTGGCTGCACATCGTAGAGGAAGTGGCTAACGAGGCGCGCCGCCAGAATTTTCGACGTTTGGCCCTGCTGGGCACGCGCTACACCATGGAGGGTCCGGTGTATCCCGCGAAGCTGGTAGCCGCGGGAATTGAGCATGCCGTGCCCACCGCGGAGGAGCGCCAGCGCCTTGACCAGATCATCTTTGACGAGCTGGTCTATGGAAAATTCACGCCGCAGTCGCTCTCCTACTACCTTGAGGTGATTGGCCGACTGAAAGCGGTGGGCTGTGATGCGGTGGTGCTTGGCTGCACCGAAATCCCGCTCCTGGTTACATCGGAGGTCTCGCCCTTGCCCACACTGGATTCCACGCGCATCCTGGCGCGGGCGGCAGTGCGGAAGGCGGTGGGCAGTGGCCAGCGGTCAGCGGCTGGTTAAAACCCAGCCGTCGGCACTCGCCCTCGGCATTCGCCCCCCCGAACCGGATCGCAAATTCACGGAACACTTGGGTGGCATATGTCAGCGGCGGCCAATCAGGAGCGAATGCCTATCACGCCCAGCAGCCTGCCAGCGACTCCCCTCTCTTTGCGGTAAGAAAACAGCAGATCAGTGCGGCAGGAAGTGCAGAGCGGCGAAGCGCTAATGCTTTGGCTGAGCACACCCGCATCCAGCAGTTGGCGCGTGTTGGCAACCACTAAATCCAGATACAGCAGAGTTTCCTCAGGACCATGCCCTGGAGGGCGGGCATTGAGGAACAGCAGCGGATATTTTTCGTGAACGGGATTGGATTCACGCGCCTCGCGGAAGATCTCGCCGGCATAAGCAAACTGCGAGTGGAATTTCTCCCGCACCTCCTCACCCACCTGGTAGCAGCAGGAGTGGATGCCGGACCCAATGGCGGCCCGCAGGTCTCCGGGTGCAGAGCCGAACTGACGGCGCATTTCGCCCACGCCTTTTTCCACGATGCGCTGCAGGGTGCCGCGCCATCCGGCGTGAAACGCGCCTACAGCACGGCGTTTCGTGTCCGCCAGCAACACGGGGAGGCAGTCGGCGGTTTGCACGCCCAGCAGCAGGCCGGGAACGTCGGTGATCACGCCGTCGCCTGTGGGGTGCACGTCGGCGGCAGTGACGTAATGAATAAGGTCGGAATGTACCTGGCGCTGAGTGATCAGATGCCAGGCGCCGGGGCCGGCCTCCAGCGCCCTCAGGAATGCTTCGCGATTGTGTTCTACCGCCGCGCGAGTATCGTGCTTGGTGAAACCCAAATTGAGTGAGGAGCCGCCATACGCCGTCGAATGTCCGCCCACTCGAGTGCTGAAGCCATGCACCAGCCAGGGGAAATTAAGAATTTCTGAATTAAGAATGTTGATCTTTGTATTTGCTGCGCGCGTTCCCACGGTCCGCGTTCTCACTCCCATGCGTTCATTGTAGCCTGCGGCCAACTTGACAAGCGGCCAACCGAGGCCAAGAGCCAACTACGGAGGACCGACAACACCACTTCGTTTATCGAAGCCGGCGAGTTCGTATATATTGATAGGTCGCCATGTACGAGGATTTTCGCGCTACCGAACGCTGGTCAGGAGAAGAGGTGCACTGCCTGTATCAGGCGCTGGTGCTGGCCATCTCCACGCGCCACGCGGATGCTGTGGACATCAAGTTTCTGGCCAACGGGCGCCCGGTGTGGATTGCACTGCCGCTGCCGGCCTGGTTGGAATACGGCCGGCGCACCGGCAAAATTATTACCGACCCGCTGGCGGTGCAGATCGCGGGCCATTATTTGAAGACGGCGATTGAATCGGGCGAAGACGGTGGCCGCGAGTTGCACGCGCTTACCGTGGAACAGATGCTGGCCCATCTTGACGCCGTGCTGGAAGAAGCCCGCAGCGGCGTTTCGGCCTGAAAAAGCAACCCTGACGCGTGCTTTTCGGATCACAACCTATTGTGACCAAAGACACTTTCCCGCGCCCGCCGGACAAGCGACAATCAGTACCCGATTACCGTCCTGAGGCCGCCAGCTTGGAAGGCGCGGCGCTTTAGGGCACAATATCCGTTTTGTCTGCAAGGAGCCGCACTCATGTCAACAGCCATTCAACCCAGCCTGGCGGAATTGTTGCGTCACGGAAAAGTGCACCGCAACCTGAACGCCGCGCCGCTGGTCGAGATCGCCATCCGCCGCGGCGAAGCCCGGTTGGCCAGCAATGGCGGGCTGGTCGCCTACACCGGGCGCACCGGCCGTTCCCCGAAAGATAAGTTCACCGTCAAGGACGAGCTCACTGCCGACCGCGTGCATTGGGGCGCCATCAACCAGCCGTTCGAGCGGGAAAAATTCGATGCTCTATATGACAAAGTAGTGGAGCACTTGCGTGACCGCGAGCTTTTCGTGCAGGACTTGTTCGCAGGCGCCGACCCGCAATACCGGCTCCCGGTGCGCGTGATAACGGAACATGCCTGGCAGAGCCTGTTCGCGCGGCAGCTTTTCATTCGTCCCACGGCGCAGGAATTGCAAACGCATCAGCCTGACTTCCTGGTGGTGGCAGCACCCGAAGTGCACGCCGATCCATTACACGACGGCACCAACTCCGGCGCGTTTATCCTGGTGAATTTCACGCGGCGCATGATTCTGATCGGGGGCACGGCGTACGCTGGCGAAATCAAGAAATGCATTTTCGGGGTGATGAATTTCCTGATGCCGCCGCGCGATGTTTTCCCCATGCACTGCTCGGCCAATATTGGCAAGGATGGCATGACGGCGTTGTTCTTCGGGCTTTCGGGCACAGGCAAGACCACGCTTTCGGCCGACCCCAACCGGCGGCTGATCGGCGATGACGAGCACGGCTGGAGCCAGCAGGGCATTTTCAATTTTGAAGGCGGCTGCTACGCCAAGTGCATCCGGCTCTCGCAGCAGAAGGAGCCGCAAATCTGGAACGCCATCCGCTTTGGCTGCGTGCTGGAGAACGTGGTGTTGCAGCCGGAGACCAACGTGCCCAACTACGATGACGAAAGCGTCACCGAAAACACGCGCGCGGCCTACCCGGTGGAGTTCATTGACAACGCGCAGATACCGGGGGTTGGCGGGCACCCTAAGCACGTGGTTTTCCTCACCGCGGATGCTTTCGGCGTGCTGCCGCCGATTTCGCGGCTCAACCCGGAGCAGGCCATGTATCACTTCCTTTCCGGCTACACAGCCAAGGTGGCCGGCACGGAGGCTGGTTTGGGTAAGGAGCCGCTGGCGACGTTCTCCACTTGCTTTGCTTCGCCCTTCCTGCCGCTGAGACCCAAGGTGTACGCCGAGATGCTGGGGCGGCGCTTGCGCGAGCACAAGGCCAGTTGTTGGCTGATTAATACCGGGTGGCAGGGCGGGAAATTCGGAGTAGGCCGGCGCATGGACCTGAATTACACTCGCGCCATGGTGCGCGCGGCCGTGGAAGACCGGTTGAACGATGTGGAGTTCGAAGTGGAGCCCTCATTCGGCCTGAGCATTCCGAAATCGGTGCCGGAGGTGCCGCGCGAACTGCTGGCGCCGCGCAACGCCTGGTCTGACAAAACGGCTTACGACCAGGCGGCCCAGGAACTGTCGCACCGGTTTCACCACAATTTCGAAAAGTTCGAAGCGCCGGAAGAGGTGCGGGCGGCGGCCCCGGCTCCAGTCAGCAAATAAGGGCAGCTACGCCGCTTCCTTGCCGGCGGTGGAAGAATCCTCCACTCGCGAGCCAATCCAGTGCCGGCGCGGCTCGGTGGCCAAGTTTTGCGCTAACACCACGTTGGGGTGGTGGCCATAGCGGTTTTTGATAGTCTCCACCGCCTCCCGGCTACTCCAGTGGCTGATGACCAGCACGTGCCCGGGATCGTCCAGATCGCGCACAATTTCGTGGTCCACATAGCCGGGAAATTGGCGCATGTCCTGCCAGATCTTGCGCGTGACTTCCAGCCCGCCGTCTGCGCTAGCGGCCGCGAAACGCGTTTCCGAGATTACCGTCACGTTCATGATCCCTGCTCCTGCGATAAATAGGATGACGGGGCGCGCAAAAAGGTCATCGAGAAAAACCGACTAATGCCGCCCGGGACAGCCCCTCAGGTTCCCGCAGCTTCGGCCGCGGGAGCGGAAGCGTCTTCTTCGTCGGCACGAATCAGGCCGAACTTCTTCAGTTTGTAGCGCAGCGCGTCGCGGCTGATGTCGAGCAGGCGGGCGGCGTGGGTCTGGTTGCCGTTGGCCTGCTGCATGGCCAGTTCCACCATGGTGCGCTCCATTTCTTCCAGCGAAGTGCCGCCTTCTGGTATGGCCAGCCGCGGCAGGCTGCGCCCATTCGGCAAAGCTTGATTCCCGTTCACCGGCGAGGTGCGTTCAAAGGCGGTCAGCCCGGCTTGCGGCTGCGAGACCGAGAACGGCAGGTAAACGGGGCGGAGAAACTGCTCCTCCTCCAGGATCATGGCGCGCTCGATGGTGTTCTTCAACTCGCGCACATTGCCCGGCCAGTTGTGCTGCAGCAAGAGCTTGCGCGTATCTTCGGTGATGCCGCGCACGGATTTGCGGAATTTGCGGTTATAGCGCTCGATGAAGAAGTCCACCAGGGGCAGGATGTCTTCCTTGCGGTCGCGCAGCGGCGGAATGAAGATGGCGATGATCGCCAGCCGGTAGTA
This sequence comes from Terriglobales bacterium, assembly GCA_035280085.1. Taxonomy (GTDB): domain Bacteria; phylum Acidobacteriota; class Terriglobia; order Terriglobales; family Acidobacteriaceae; genus JAICWP01. Next base: position 1,152 of record DATEGM010000426.1, on the reverse strand, counting down.
AAGGTCCTGGCGGAACTGGCCTTCCTGCACCGCCCGCTCCAGGTCGCGATTGGAAGCGGCGATGACGCGCACATCCACCTGCATGTCACGCACACCGCCGATGCGCCGCACCACCTGGTCTTCCAGGACGCGCAGCAGCTTGGCCTGCAGCAGGGGCGAGAGTTCGCCGATCTCGTCGAGGAAAAGCGTACCGCCATCGGCCATTTCGAAGAGGCCCTTCTTCATGGCCTTGGCGTCGGTGAAGGCGCCGCGCTCGTGGCCGAACAGTTCCGCTTCCATCAGGGTTTCCGGGATGGCGGAGCAGTTGACGGCGACGAAGGGCATCTCCTGGCGCGCGCTCTCGTAGTGGATGGCTTTGGCGATCAGGTCCTTGCCGGTGCCGCTCTCGCCCTGGATGAGAATGGTGGTGGCTTCGCTGGCAGCGACCTTGCGCACAAAGCCCATCAGTTCGGTCATTTTGGCAGAAGTGCCGATGACGGAATGGTAGCCGGTGCGGCGGCGCACCTCGCCACGCAGACTCTGTACTTCGCTGCGCAAACGGGTGGCGTCCAGCGCGTTCTTCATGGCTACAAGCAGCTCGTCAAAGTCCAGCGGCTTGCCGACGAAGTCGTAGGCGCCAAGTTTGAGCGCGGTCTTGATGTCGTCCAGCTGGGGATCGGCGGTAATCATGATGACGGCGCGGGCGTCCTGATTCTTCTTCAGCTCTTCCAGGACCTGCAAGCCGTTGGCGTCAGGCAGGCGGATATCGAGCAGCACCAGGTCGGGCGATTCATGGCGCGCCTGGGCGAGAGCGGAGTCGCCGGTGTCAGCTTCCGAGACCTGATAGCCCCACTCCTCGCACTTCTGGCGCAGGGACCAGCGCACCAGCCTCTCGTCGTCCACAATGAGCACTTTCTCCCCAGCCATCGCCTGCTAGTGTACTGGACGACAGCACACCGGGGTGTGACGGCCATCACAAGGTGCGGGGTCACGGCTAACTGGCTGTCGCAGTGGTATTTTGCAGGCTTGTTTCCCCCGCCAGGCGCATACTGCACGCTCTTCCCAATGCCCGGCCCTCAATCAATTGGCTATTTTTCGGGTTTTCCGCGGAAGATGTTCTGTTATTTCCGCTTGACGCCCGGCTTGCGCTCTGGCAGCAAAATTATTGCTTCC
>DATEGM010000425.1:0-3639 GCA_035280085.1 Terriglobales bacterium | reverse complement strand
ACGGCCGCCGCGGCGCGGGCGGCTGCCAAATCCCGCGCTTCCTGTTCTCGCCTTTCGCGTTCGAACTGGAGCGCCATCTGCCGCTGCCGCAGCTGTTCCTGTGCCAATTCTTCCTGCTGCATTTGTCGGATTTCCCGCAGCAGGGCCCGCACTGCAAGCCATTGCCGCAGCGACTCCCGCGCCCGGCCCAGCCAGTTGAGTTCTTCTTCTGGTACACCGCCGGGGTGTGGCTTGTGCGTCCCCGAGCCATTGGAACCTGCCGCGGTCGCCGCCGCGGCGCTGGCCTGGGCGATCGCCGCCTCCACTTCATGGCGGACAATATCCAGTTCCGAACCTGCTGCTGTTGCCCCCGCTTCCGGTTCGGTGACCCGTTCCTCAACCAACGATTCTGCGGCTGCAGTTTCAGGAAACAAGGTACCCGGGGCGACAAAAATCTCGCCCTCCGGCTGCCGGCTCAATTGCGTGATCTGCTCCCATGCCTGCTCCGGGGTGCAGAGTTCCAGGTTTACTTCCAGATCCACCGCGGTGTCATTCGCGCGTCCTGGCTGCGCGATTTCAACCGTGTCATAGATTGGCCGCAGGTAGTCGGCAAAGCGCAGCGCATCTTCGAAACTGGTGGAAATGATTCGGGCGACGGGCATGCGCTCTCCTCGGGATGGTCTGGAGGTGGACGGCTACCTGAAAGAACGAGGCAAAGTGCTTAGACGCGCTTCAATGCCACCCGGGTGGCCAGACCAGCGACAAAATGTCGTTATGAACAGTCCGGCCAGAGACTCTTAGTTTAGCTCTTTTCGGTGCTTTTAAGGGGTGCAGCTCCGGATTTTTTTCGCTCAACGGAAATTGCGGAGCATTTTCGCTGCCACATTGATGGAGTCAGTTAACTCCATTAACTCTTGCCTCGTCCGCTGCCGGTCACCGGCGTCCACAGCTTCGTTGACCCCGGGAATCACCACTGCGGCGTAGCCGGTATAGACACCGGGGGCATAGATGACATGACGGTACCACGGCCGGTTGGGCAAACCGCGGGGAAGTAGGAAGGCACGCTCCGTGCCCACCAGCAGCTGGTTGAGTTCTGTTTGGCGGCTTTGTGCATTTTTTTGCAGCTTTGCGATGGCAGCCCCTGCTGATTCCAGGCGGGCTGCGGCGGCTAGGGCAGGCGCGAAATCGGGCGCATCCTTGCCCAACTTGGCTTCTGCCTTGGTCTGCGCCGTCTTCAAATAAGCCGCAATCTCCTTCCCATATTGCGCATAGTCATAGGGAAGCACGTCGGCGTTGGCCAGCCGCAGCATTTCCAGGCCATAAATGCGCGCCATCTCCTGCTCGTACTCAAAGGTCGGGTCGGTGAATTTCCTGAAATAAGCAAAGTTGTCGAAGGCAGAGTGATACACGCCATACGGGCCACTGGAGCCTATGTCCACCGAAGGCACGCCCAGATGCTGCAGGAAGGCGGTGTAATCGGAGCCGCTGCCCAGGTCGCCTACCGGCGGCCCCGAGCTTTCGGCGGCGGGGGGCCGAATCTGTGAGCCGCTTAGATCGGCGGAATTGGGTTGCTGGGTGGGCCCGGCGCGCCTTTCCGGCGCCTTGCTCCACGCATCGTAAACTGTTCCTCCCTTTGGACTTGGAACGGCCATGGCGACTTCCCGGATGAACTGTTTCAGGCTGGGAACGGCGGAGGCCCCAAAATTCGGCCCCGAAACTGCCACATCCACATTCAGATAGGCGGCGGCGTTGGCCAATTCCGAAGCGTGCTGCTCGGCCCATTCCGTCGAGCCTATCAACCCCTGTTCCTCCCCATCCCAACTGCCCAGCACGATGGTACGCTTCGGCTTCCAGCCCGCGTGCAGCAACTCACCCAAGCCCCGCGCAGCCTCGAGCATCGCCGTAGTCCCGCTGTTGGGGTCCACTGCCCCATATACCCAGGCGTCGCGGTGGTTGCCCGCCACTACCCATTGCTCCGGTTGCTCGCTGCCGGGAATGCGCCCTATCACGTCCCAGATGGTGCGGTAGGCGTAATCCTGCTGCAGGTGCAGGCGCACCCGCACCGGGCCCGGTCCCACGTGATAGGTAAAAGGCAGCGCCCCCTGCCAGTCCCGCGGCGAGACCGCTCCATCCAGGTGTGACAGGATGGGCTCGGCGTCGCTGTACGACAGGGGAGTAGTCGGGATGTGCGGCATCGCCGCTGACTTCTCCGGCGGTATGTGTTGCGAATCAGGCAGCCCAGCCACTGACGCAACTCCCGGCGTGGTCGGATCGCCGGCAAACTCGAACATGTATCCGATGGACCCACGCTGCACCCCTGTGGCCGGACGCCACGGCCCCTCGGGATAGGCGTCGCCTTTGAAGTAGCCGTCGTCCATGGGATCAGAGTAGATGATCAGCCCGGCGGCGCCATGCTCCTGGGCGACGTACGCCTTCACTCCGCGAAAATTCTGCCCATAGCGGGCGATCACAATCTTGCCGCGCACCTCCACGTGCATCTGCCGCAGCTTGTCGAAATCCTCCGGGCGGGCGTAATTGGCGTAGACCACCTCAGCTTCGACGTCGCCCGAGGGCGAATACTCGGTAAAGGGAGTCACCACCCGGGGATCATCCTGATACCGGTCATCGCTCACGTGCTCGCGGGTGGGACCGTGCATCTTGATTCCCTCCGGCGCCACCACATCCACGCTGATTTCGCGCGGATAGTTCATCCACACCTTGTATTCCACGATTTCGGTTTCGATGCCGTCCTGCTGGAATTGCCGGGCAACATAGTCGGCGGTTTGCTTGTCTTCGGGCGTGCCCGCCATGTGCGGCGCCGCGGTGAGGGTGCGCAGGTGCTCTTCCGCCTGCTTGGGATCGGGGACCGCCAGAAAGAGCTTCTCCCATTTTTGTTCCGGGGCGGAATCGTTAAAGCCGGTTATGACGGCAGCGGAAGATTTAGGTTCCGCCGCCTCGGCCCGATGTTGCTCCTGGCTGGCGCCAAAAATCAGAAAAACTGTGGTCAGAATCAGGACCGCCGTGGCCCGCCGCCGCATGCTCGCTCCCCGCGCCAGTCGCGCAAAGAAACAGAAAGCTTACATGAGCGGCGGCGAAAGTGGGAAGCGCCAGACCAAAGTTTCGAGTTTCAAGTTTCGAGCTTCTCGACGCTCCAAGGGGGGCAACGCGGGCGTGGAACTCACAATCAGAAAGCTATTTATTGGCCAAGTGCTAATTGCCAATTGCTAAGTGCTCACTCGAAACTTGAAACCTGAAACTCGAAACTATTTGAGCTTTTCCAGTACCGCCAACACTTCCGCGGTCTCCGGCAACTGTTCGATGGGATATACCTTGCTGAACGCGATCTTGCCCGCTTTGTTCACCACGAAGATGGCGCGCTCGCTGATGCCGGCAAACTCACCCTTGTCGCGGAACACTCCGAACTTCTGCGCCACTTCGCCGTGCGGCCAGTAATCAGCCGCCAGGGCATAGTCGAGCGGTCCAATTTCCTTTTCCCACGCCGCGGTGCTGTAAATGGAATCCACGCTAATGCCCACGACCTGGGCATCGTGAGCGGCAAACTTCGCGAGCTCCGCGTTGTAGGCCGCCATTTGCGTGGCTCAAACCGGCGTCCAGTTGAGCGGGTGAAAAGCTATTACCACGTTGCTCTTGCCGCGGTGA
>DATEGM010000424.1:0-8852 GCA_035280085.1 Terriglobales bacterium | reverse complement strand
GCGTCCTTTGGCGCGGCGGCGCGCCAGGACCGCCCGCCCGCTCTTAGTCTTCATCCGTTGGCGAAAACCGTGCGTCTTCGAGCGGCGGCGACGGTTGGGCTGGAACGTGCGCTTAGGCATGGAAAAAGTTAGCTGCTCCTTGCGGCTGAATGGCCAGTGGTAAGTGAAAAGTATAAATGAAGCGTGCAGTGGCGGCAATTCAGTCGAGAGCGGGGCAGTACCGAGTCCCCACGCAGAGTTCGTTCTTCGCCCGCGTTTCGGACTGACAAGATGGCTTCCCGATTCGCGTGGGCTCTGCACAGTAGATGTTGCACTGCGTGTGAATTGGCAATCCAGTCAGCGGAACAAGATGTCCGGCTCGCGTGGGCCACTCTTCTCTGCACCGCATTTGCGTCATAACCAACTAATGACTTGACAGAATTTTCCAACGCGCTACAACTCACGCCAGTGAAAAAAATTCTTCGCGAAGATTTCCACACGCAAAAAATTTTTCGTGCTAGTATGCCGAGCAGTCGCTGCATCTCGGCTTACTCATTTTTTGACCCTGCTCCCGCTTCGGCGTCGGGCGTTTCATTACATCGCATCGCTTCCCGGGTCCCGCATGGAGGCCCAGCTATGGTTTGCTAATGTCAGTTACCGGTACTGCTATTGCTCCCAATCCGTGGATTCGCATTCTTGACGCGCTGGAAAAGAAGATCAACCGGCACTCATACGATACCTGGCTCAAGCCTACGCGCTATAGCCATGCCAGCGGCAAGGTGATTTACGTCCGGGTCCCCACGCCTGAGTTTCGCCACATCGAAGAAAAGTACGCGGACCTGATTCAGGAAGCACTGGACAACCTGAACCTGGAATTCCAGGACGTAAAATTTGTTACTCCCGAGGATGACCCAGCGGCCACACCGGTGCGGCATGACGGCGGGCTGTCAGCGGCGACGGCCGCGGCGCAGGCTCACGCCCCTGCCGCCGCGGTGGCGCACCAGTCGCGTTTCGACTGGGACGGGGCCGCCCAGCTGAATCCGCGGTATACCTTTGACGCGTTCGTGATCGGCGCCGGCAACCAGTTTGCCCACGCGGCCTCCCTGGCGGTGGCCGAGCGGCCCTCAAAAGCCTACAACCCGCTCTTCATCTACGGCGGAGTGGGCATGGGCAAGACCCACCTGATGCAGGCCATCGGGCATGAGATCAAGCGGCGCCAGCCGCAAATGGCCATTTGCTACCTGTCGAGCGAGAAGTTCACCAACGAGATGATCAACTCGCTGCGCTACGACAAGATGACCAGCTTTCGCGACAAGTTCCGCAACGTGGATGTGCTGCTGATAGACGACATCCAGTTCCTGGCTCAGAAGGAACGCACCCAGGAGGAGTTCTTCCACACCTTCAACGCGCTGCACGAGTCCATGAAGCAGATCGTGATTGCCAGCGACCGTCCGCCCAAGGAACTGGCCGAGATCGAGGACCGGCTGCGCAGCCGCTTTGAGTGGGGACTGATTGCCGACATCCAACCGCCCGACCTGGAGACCAAGGTGGCCATCCTGCAGAAGAAGGCGGAGCAGGAGCGGGTGACGCTGCCGACCGATGTGGCTCTCTATATTGCCTCCAACATCCGGTCCAATGTGCGGGAGCTGGAGGGCGCGCTCATCCGGCTGATTGCGCATTCTTCACTGATCGGGGCCGAGATCACCCTGCCCTACACCCAGCAGGTGCTGAAGAACTTTATTGACTCGCAGGCGCGCAAGGTGACGATAGAGGCCATTCAAAAATCGGTCGCTGAGCAGTTTGGCCTGAAGCTGGTGGAGATTAAGGCCAAGAACAATTCCCGCGCCATCGTCTACCCGCGGCAGATCGCGATGTACCTGGCAAAGCAGCTCACCGAGGCTTCACTGCCCGAGATCGGCCGGCAATTCGGAGGCAAACACCACACCACCGTGTTGCACTCAGTCGAGAAAATTGATGAGAGCCGCAAGAGCGATAAGGATTTGAACAGGCTGCTCAATAAACTGACGGAGACTTTGGGCGGATGAATCGCGGCTCCGCCCTCCTTTTCCACCTCGCGGCCGAGTCTTCCTCCAGCCCAGCTGTGCGCCGCCTGTGGAATGTGTGTAACCCACGGCCGGATTTACCGCCGACCACCCCGCTTTCCCTGTCCAGCCACAGCCGGGAGCGCTTATGAACAGCAGGATTTTCGGCCGGATAGAGGCTCCCTCAGCGGTTAGGGCCTAAATATCCACTTTTCCGGCCTGCCTACTGTTACTACTGGTTTTATAGCTTTTTCTTTTGATATAAGGGAGTTAATAATCTCGGGCTTTGGGCCCGGCTTTCAGGGTGGTCAATATGCCGGCAGAGGCAATGGTTGCTACAGGGACGTCCACCATGGAAATCACCGTCAGCAGGGCTGAACTGCTGCGCGAGCTGACCGCCACCCAAGGCGTGGTCGAGCGCAAGACGACGATTCCGATTCTGTCCAACTTTTTATTTGAGGCCGCCGGCGACAAGCTGTCCATCACCGCCACGGACCTGGATTTGAGCCTGCGCACTTCCTGCGCGGTCAAGGTGAAGAAGGAAGGCGCGTGCACCATTCCCGCGCGCAAACTTTACGATTATGTGAAGCTGCTGCCGGATGTGGACATTTCGGTAAAGCTGCTGGAGAACCATTGGGTAAACATTCGCGCCGGCCGCTCCAACACCAAAATGGTGGGAATGGCGCGCTCCAACTTTCCCAGTTTGCCCGCGTTCCCCGGCGCCGGGATCGTCAAGATTCCGGCCGCGGTTTTGCGCACCCTGATCAGCAAGACCATCTTCGCGATCTCTAACGAGGAGTCGCGCTATACCCTGAATGGCGCGCTCATGGTGCTGAAACCGGAGTCCATCATCATGGTGGCCACGGATGGGCATCGCCTGGCCCACATCGAGGCACAGGAAAAAATGGGCGCCAACGACATGCGGACGCTGATTCCGAAAAAGGCCATGGCGGAGCTGCATTCGCTGCTGCAGAACACGGACGTGGACGAGGTGGAGTTTGCCAAGGACGAATCCACGCTCTTCTTCCGCATCGGCCAGCGCCTGCTGACTTCGCGCCAGCTCACCGGCCAGTTCCCCAACTATGAGGCGGTGCTACCCAAGGACAACAACAAGAGCGTGCTGGTGCGCTGCGATGACCTGAATGGAGCGATCCAGCGCGTGGCCCAGTTTGCCGACGAACGCTCCGGCGCCATCCGTATGCGCCTGGAGAAAAATGAACTGAAGGTTTCCTCTTCCTCTACCGAGGCCGGAGAATCGGAAGATTCGCTGGACACCAACTACACCGGGGATTCGCTCACCATCGGCTTCAATTCCGCCTACCTGCTGGATTTCCTGAAAGCCGCGGACACCGAGGAAGTGCGCCTGGAGTTCAAAGACCCGCAGTCCGCGGGCCAGCTCCGCCCCGAAGGCGCCGACGACTACAAGTACCGCTACATCGTTATGCCGATGCGGATCTGAGGCATAACCCTTCTTTGCTGTCATCCCGAGAGAGGGCGCATGCCCGAGCCGAGGGACCCCGATATCGCTTCCGCAACAGCTGTCGCTTCAAGGAGTTCTCCCGTAAGACTTTCGACCGCTTAGCTCGTAACACGTATGGCGCATGCAGGAAACATATAACTCTGCATAGGAACTCCCTTGAACAGATCGGCAAATCTAGCCGCGCTGGGGTGTTTCGACTCGGGCATACGCCCTCGCTCAACATGACAGAGGTTGTGCAGTTACCTTCCCATGTGATCCCTGCATTTGACGTCCCGCCCGGCAAGGACTACGCTACCCGGCTCAGGGGGTGCGCCATGCTTAAAGGCTTCCGGCAGTTTGTGCTACGGGGAAGTGTGGTGGATTTGGCTGTGGGCGTGGTCATAGGCGCCGCGTTCGGCACGGTAGTGACCTCGTTCGTCAAGGACCTGCTTACGCCTTTTATAGCCGCCATAGTGGGCAAGCCAGACTTTGGCGCGCTCAAATTCACTATCAACAACAGCACGTTCCTCTACGGCGACTTCATCAACGCCGCGGTTTCGTTCGTTCTAGTCGCCGCGGCGGTGTACTTCTTTGTGGTTACCCCTATCAATGCGCTGGTGTCGCGCGCGCGCAAGGAGCCGCCGGCCGATCCCACCACCAAGAAATGCCCCGAGTGCCTGAGCGAAATCCCCATTGACGCGCGCCGCTGCGCTTTCTGTACCAGCGCCCTGGGCGAGGTGCGGGCCAAGGCGGTGTAGGGAATTGACGATTGAAGATTTTCGATTGACGAATTGTTCGGCCGATCAGCGGGGTTGAATTCTTCATTCTTCATTCTTCAATCATCAATCCCATCCTTTGGGCCTCTGTCGTGAAATAAGCTCTCTGTAAGCCTCTGATTCTCAGACTGTTGCGCCTCCAGATACCCATCATTTCGTATGCCAAAAATCAGCTTGGGTGTGGTAAAATAAAGCACGGGTCGAATTGCGCTAACTGCTTCTAATTTCAATAAGTTGTGCCAGATTCAGGGGGTCAAAACTTGCCCCTTTTTGCGCCCGACCCGCAGGTTTATTTACGGAGCTGAATGGCCAGCAAAGCAACTTCCCTCACTGACACCGCCGCTGCCGATTCCAAGCTGAAAAACGGCAAGCCTGCAGCCAATGGCAAGCCTAATGGCGCCAATGGAACGCACGACTACACCGCCGAATCCATCAAGGTGCTGGGCGGCATGGAAGCGGTGCGCAAGCGGCCCGCTATGTACATCGGCTCCACCGGCGAACTTGGACTGCATCACCTGGTTTATGAGGTGGTGGACAATTCGGTGGACGAAGCCCTGGCCGGCTTCGCTGAGAAAATTGACGTTACCATTCATGACGACAATTCCATCACCGTGGTGGATGACGGTCGCGGCATTCCCGTGGAGGCCATGGAAGTAGATGGCGAGAAGGTGCCGGCGGCGCAGGTAGTGATGACCAAGCTGCATGCCGGCGGAAAATTCGACAGCTCTACCTACAAAGTTTCCGGCGGCCTGCATGGGGTGGGCGTTTCCTGCGTGAACGCGCTGAGCGAGGAGCTGACGCTGGAAATCAAGCGCGACGGCTTTACGTGGGAGCAGACATACTCCAAGGGCGACCCGACCAGCAAGCTGAAGAAAATGGGGCCGGCGAAGAAGACGGGCACGCGCGTGCGCTTCAAGCCCGACACCACCATCTTCTCGGTTACGGAGTACAACTTCGACACGCTGGCCCAGCGCCTGCGCGAACTCGCCTTCCTGAACAAGGGCCTGCTGATCACGCTGACCGATGAGCGTACTTCCGACCCCAAGACGGGCGAGGCCAAGAAGGCGGAGTTCAAGTACAACGGCGGCATTGCGGAATTCATCAAGCACCTGAACAAGGGCAAGAGCGTGCTGCACGACCGTCCTATCTACATGGAGGACGACCGCGACGGCGTGCACATGGAGATTGGCCTGCAGTACAACGACGGCTACTCGGAGTCTGTGTTCAGCTTCGCCAACAACATCAACACCGTGGACGGCGGCACGCACCTGAGCGGTTTCCGCACCTCGCTGACCCGCACCATCAACTACGCCGGCCAACAGCTGGGCCTGTTCAAGGATGTAAAGGAGAATCTGACTGGCGACGACGTGCGCGAGGGTCTGGTAGCGGTAATCAGCGTGAAGCTGCCGCAGCCGCAGTTCGAAGGCCAGACCAAGGGCAAGCTGAACTCCGATATCGCCGGCACAGTGCAGGCCTTTATCAACGAGCGCCTGGGCGCCTTCTTCGAGCAGAACCAGGCCGTGGCCAAGCGCGTGATCAACAAGGCCATTGACGCCGCTCGCGCCCGTGAAGCGGCGCGCAAGGCCCGCGACCTCACCCGGCGCAAAGGCGCGCTGGATGGAGGGGGGCTGCCGGGCAAACTGGCTGACTGCTCAGAGCGAGATCCCAACCGCTGCGAGCTCTTCCTGGTGGAAGGCGAAAGCGCCGGCGGCACGGCCAAGCAGGGGCGCGACCGCCGCTTCCAGGCCATCCTGCCGCTGAAGGGAAAAATCCTGAACGTGGAGAAGGCGCGCTACGACAAGATGCTGGGCCACGAGGAAATTCGCGCCATGATCACGGCGCTGGGCACAGGCATCTCCAAGGAAGATTTCGACCCGACCAAGCTGCGCTACGGCAAGGTCATCCTGATGACCGATGCCGACGTGGACGGCTCGCACATCCGCACCCTGCTGCTGACCTTCTTCTTCCGCCACATGCAGGAGCTGATTAAGCGCAACAACGTCTACATTGCGCAGCCGCCGCTCTATGGCGTGAAGAAGGGCAAGTCGCTGCAGTACATCAAGGACGACCGCGAGTTCGTGAAGGTCATGGTGAAGCGCGCTGCCGAGGGCCTGGTGGTGCGTTATGGGGAAGGCGCCGCCCGCCTGGAAGGCGCGCCGCTAACCAAGTTCATGACCGTGCTGAACGAGTACCTGGCTTTCTTCGACAAGGTGGATAAGCGCCTGCGCGACGATAAGGTCACGGAGGCGCTGCCCAAGCTTGATCTTTCCAAGCGCGCCGACTTCGAAGGCGATAAGAAGACCGCGCCAAAGAAGCTGGAGAAGCTGGAAAAAGAGTTGAAGAAACTCCAGAAAGACCGCGGCTTCAAGAGTGTCGAACTACGCCATGACGACGAGCACAGCCTGTGGGAAGTGGCTTTTGTGAATTCGCAGGGAGCGGAACACGTCATCAACTGGGAGCTGGCGTCTTCTCCTGAGTATCGGCAGATGATGGCCAAGTACAAGCAGATTGAGGCCAACATGGAGCCGCCCTTCGTCATCGAGACGCTGGCCAAGGCGGCCGCTAACGGCGGTGGTGAAGAACTGAGCGACGCCGAGCGCGAAGAGCAGGAAAAAGCGCAGAAGAAGGCGCCCAAGGCGGCGAAAAAGAAAGCTGCCGAGCCGGAGACGGTGGAAAAGACCTCGCCACGCGAACTGTTCGAATATGTGCTCAACGAAGGCCGAAAGGACTTCACCATCCAGCGCTACAAGGGGCTGGGCGAGATGACCGCCGAGCAACTGTGGCAGACGACCATGGATCCGGAGCGCCGGACGCTGCTTTCGGTGAAGCTGGAAGACATAGCCGAGTGCGAAACTATCTTCACCACGTTGATGGGCGAGGATGTGGAAGCGCGCCGCAAGTTCATTGAAGAGAACGCGCTCGACGTCAAGAACCTGGACATCTAGGTGTGGAGGCGGGGCTTCGCCCCGTTAGACAGCCGAGGGCGGCTGTCTTTCAGGCCTATTTCGATTTTGCAGCCAGTTGGCGGAGCACGTACTGCAGAATGCCGCCGTGTTTGTAGTAAAGCGCTTCCTGGGGCGTATCAATGCGGAGTTGGGCCTGGAAGCTGATGTCCTGACCATCAGGCCGGCGGGCACGCACCTGCACCAGGCGCTGGGGCGGAAATTTCTCGACAATGGGAGCCAGCCCGGCGATTTCATAAACCTCCTCGCCGGTAAGCCCCAGAGATTCCGCATCTTGCCCGTTCACAAATTGCAAGGGCAGCACGCCCATGCCGACAAGATTGGAACGGTGGATGCGCTCGTAGCTTTCGGCGATGACGGCGCAGACACCCAGCAAGCGCGGGCCCTTAGCCGCCCAGTCGCGCGAGGAGCCGGAGCCGTACTCTTTGCCGGCAAGGATAATGAGCGGCACGCCTTCCGCCAGATACTTTTCGGAGGCATCGAAAATCGTCATCTCCTTGCCATCGGGCAGATGGCGGGTGAAGCCGCCTTCCAGGCTAGGCACCATTTTGTTGCGCAGGCGCACGTTGGCGAAGGTGCCGCGGACCATGACCTCATGATTGCCCCGGCGCGAGCCGTAGGAATTGAAATCCTTCACCTGCACGCCGTGAGCGACCAGGTACTTGCCGGCCGGGCTGTCAGCTTTGATAGAACCCGCGGGTGAGATGTGATCCGTGGTAACGCTGTGCCCCAGGCTGGCGAGCACGCGGGCGCCGCAGATGTCTTCCACAGTGGGCGGATTCCCCGGCATGTTATCGAAATACGGCGCCTGCTTGATGTAGGTGGAAGCCCCATCCCAAGCGTAGGTTTGCCCTTTGGGGACATTCAGCGAGCGCCAGCGGTCATCGCCGGCAAAGACTTCGCCGTAGCTTTTGCGGAACATACCGGCCTCGACGGCGCTGCGGATGGTTTCGTCCACCTCGCGCTGGGAGGGCCAGATTTCGGAGAGGAACACCGGCTTGCCCTGGCGGTCACGGCCCAGAGGCTCGTTCTGCAGGTCAACATCAATGCGGCCCGCGAGAGCGAACGCCACCACCAGCGGCGGCGACATCAGGTAGTTGGCGCGAACCTCGGAGTTGATGCGGCCTTCGAAGTTGCGGTTCCCGGAGAGCACGGAAGCGACCACGAGGTTGTTTTCGTCAATGGCGTCGGAAACTTCCGCCGGCAGCGGACCGGAGTTGCCGATGCAGGTAGTGCAGCCGTAGCCCACCAGGTTAAAGCGCAGCTTATCGAGAAATGGGGTTAGCTCGGCGCGGTCGAGATAGTCGCGCACCACTTTGGAGCCAGGCGCCAGCGAAGACTTCACCCAGGGCGGCACGCTAAGCCCGCGCTCGACGGCCTTTTTGGCCAGCAAGCCGGCGGCCAGCATCACCGAAGGGTTCGAGGTGTTAGTGCAACTGGTGATGGCGGCAATGACCACGCTGCCGTGGCGCAGATTCTTTTTCACGTCTATGAGGACCGGCTTCTCGGCGGCGGGAGCTTCGGCATCTTCCACACCCACGGCGGTGGGACTGCCGCCTTCGCCTTCCCAGCGGCCGATCACGCGCAGTGCATTGGGAGCTTGGCCCGCCGTTTTGGCCGACGCGGCCGCAGC
>DATEGM010000423.1:0-4140 GCA_035280085.1 Terriglobales bacterium | reverse complement strand
AACGGTTTTTCGCGGGTAAATTCGTTTGACTGACTTTCAAAATCCCCAACAAGACCCCGGGATGGAGCGCCGGCTTCTGCTGGTGTTTGCCCTCACTTTCCTGGTCATTCTGGCGCTGCAGCCCCTGCTGATGAAGAAGGTCCTGCCCCAGCAGCCCAAGGCGCCGGAAAAGAAAACCTCCCAAACCGCGCCTCCCGTTTCCCCGCCTACTGCCCCGGAAGCGGCGGCTCCGGCCGCAGCGGCTCAGCCTGCGCGCAAGGGCAAGCGTGGCCGTGCCGCTGCTGCTGAGAAGCCAGTCGCGCCCAGCAAGCAGGCGGAGCAGGAAACCACCACCGTTATCGAGAACGACCTCTACCGCATTGCGTTCACCAATAAAGGCGGGCAGGTCAAATCCTGGATTCTGAAGAAGCAGACCGACGACAAGGGAAAGCCGCTGGAACTCGTGAACCCGGAAGGCACTAAGTTCGGGCTTCCCATGTCGTTTTGGACTTCCGACGAGGCTCTGCGCAACCAGCTCAACAATTCTCTGTACGTGGCCAGCCAGACCGGCACCCTCCACGCTCCCGCCGATGTCACCTTCGAATACGCCAATGGCGACCTCACCGTGCGCAAGAGCTTCCGCTTCGATCACACCTACGTGGTCAACGTGGACACATCGGTTGTGTATAAGGGCGCGGCAACGCCCGCCTACCTTGCTTGGCCGGCCGGTTTCGGCGACCAGACCACGCCTGCCTCCTACGGTTCTGCTCGCATCGCCTGGCAATACAACGAGAAAATTCAGCGGGATAAAGCCAAGAGCGTGAGTGGCGGCGGCGCCATTTCTGGTCCCTTCCACTGGGCCGGAGTGGAAGACCAATACTTCGGCGCGGTTTTCATCCCCGATCATCCGGAAACTGCCGCCATGGTCACACTGCGCAACAGTGTGGATATCCCCAAGGATCCTGAGCACCCCAATCCCAGTGAGACCACAAAAGAAGAGCTGCTGGGCGCGGCGGTCGGCAACACGCAGGGACCTGGCGCCGAGCGCGTCTTCGTTGGGCCCAAAGCGGTCAATGTCTTGGAATCCGTCCATGTCGCCAATGGTGATCTGCGGGGCTTAATTGATTTTGGCTTTTTCGGCATCATCGCCCGCCCCCTGTTCATCTGGCTCCGCTGGATGCAGCAGCACTGGGTCAGCAACTGGGGCTGGGCCATCGCGCTGCAGACCTTCATCATCACCGTGCTGCTCCTGCCCCTGCGCATTTCCAGCATGAAATCGTCGCTGAAAATGCAGAAAGCGGCGCCGCAGATCAAGGCCATCCAGGAAAAGTACAAGAAGTACAGCATGCGTGACCCCCGCCGCCAGCAGATGAACCAGGAAATCGCCGACCTGTACAAGAAGGAAGGCGTGAACCCGGTCGGCGGATGTTTACCACTCGTCATCCAGATGCCCTTCCTCATCGCCTATTACGCTATGCTGGAAGTGGCTATTGAGCTGCGGCACGCACCCTGGCTGTGGATCCATGACTTGTCTTCCCCGGACCCCTGGCACCTGCTGCCCATCTTGATCATCATCTCCACCTTGTTCGTGCAGCGGATGACGCCGGCCGCCGGCATGGATCCGACACAACAGAAGATGATGAACCTGATGATGCCGCTGTTCCTGGGCGTGATCAGCTGGAACCTGGCCGCCGGATTGTGCGTGTACTGGGTGCTGAGCAACGCCATCGGCATCGTGCAGCAGGCGGTGATGAATCGCACCGAACTGGGACGGGAAATGCGGGCGGAAATGGAAAAGCGCGCCCGCAAGAAAGCGAAAGTCTGAGCCGGGCTGCCTGGGCGCGTTCTAGCTCTTGACCGATCCTCCAGGCAGCCAGCAAGCTAGTCAGCCAGTCAGCTATGCCTATCGCCGACAAAGCCGCCGCGGCCCGCAGGATTGACGACCTGTTGCGTGCCGTGGTGAAGGAGTGCGGCTTCCGCATCAAATACCGCATTGTTGTGGATCCGCCTCTGCCCGAGGAGCGGGATTGGGAGCGGCCGGAAATCCTGGTCGAATTTTCCGGCCCGGACAGCGATCTGCTGCTCGAGCGCGGCGCTGAACTGCTGCGTTCCCTGGAGCACCTGGCGCAGGAGATGCTGCGCCTGGCGCCTTCTGAGCACGAACGCGTGGCCTTCGACTGCATGAATCATCGTGCCATGCGCTTGCAGGAACTGAAGCTGGCGGCAGGAGTGGCCGCGGAGCGCGTCCGCAAGACTGGCGTGCCCTACACCTTCAGCCCCATGTCGTCCCGCGAACGCCGCATCCTGCACCTGGCGCTGCGCGACGAAGCCGACCTTAAAACCGAAAGCACGGGCGAAGCCGGCCGCCGCGCCGTGGTTGTCTATCCCAAGGACTACAAACCGGCCGCACGCTCCGCACGGCGGTAAGTCCCCGCCCAAAGCCGTCAGCCCGCCCGCCGCGCCCGCTCCTCTGCTACTTCACGCAGCCGCCCGCTCTCCACCTCATACACAAACCCGCGCACGGTTACCTGGGAAGGAATCCAGGGATGCGAACGCAGCCGCTGCATCTGGCGGTGAACGTTCTCCTCCACGTCGCGGAAGCTGTGAAAATACGCGGGCACCACCGCGCTCTTGCCGCTGGTTTTCTCCAGCCGCCCCCGCAGCTCCTCCTCGCCGAAGCTGAGCATGCCGCAATCGGTGTGATTGATGATGAGAAACTCCTGCGTCCCCAGCAGGTGATGCGAAATGATGAGTGAGCGCAGCGCATCTTCCGTGACCACCCCGCCGGCGTTGCGGATGATGTGCGCGTCGCCGGTCTTTAAGCCCAGAAATTGTTCTACCGAGAGCCTCGCGTCCATGCAGGCCAGCACCGCCAGCTTGCGGGCGGGGGGCTTGGGCAGGCTGCCCAGTTTGAAGGCTTTGGCATAAACTTCATTGGCTCGCAGGACTTCGTCGGTCGCTGACATCGTTCACCACCTCCCGATCAGAATTCCAGTTAGATTCCCCAAACCGTCGCCAGGTTAGAAAAATGTAGCCCTTGCCCCCTAGAATAAAACCGTGAACCTGGACGATACCATCGTCGCCATCTCCACGCCCCCCGGCCGTGGCGGCATCGGGGTGGTGCGTCTGGCTGGGCCCGAAGCACGGCAGATTGCCTTGCCGATGCTGCGCCTGAAGCACGAACTGGACCCGGGCCGCGCGGTGTTTGGCGAGCTGGTGGAGCCGGAGAGGAACGGTGTAGGGGCGGAGCGGAGCCCCGCCCAGTCGGGGCAAAGCCCCGTTTCCGCACGGATTGATGAGGTCGTGGTCACGTTCTTCCCAAAGCCGCACTCCTACACCACTGACGACATCGTGGAAATCTCGGCTCACGGCTCGCCCGTGGTGCTGGGCCACATCGTCGAACTGGCGTTGCAACGAGGTGCCCGGCTGGCTGAGCCCGGTGAGTTCACCATGCGCGCCTTCCTCAATGGCCGCCTTGACCTGGCCCAGGCCGAGGCGGTGCGCGACCTGATTGAATCCCAGACCCTGTACCAGGCCAAGGTGGCGGCCCAGCAACTCGAGGGCGCTCTCTCCCGGCGCCTGCAGCCCATCAAGCAGAAGCTGGTGGAGCTGATCGCTCTTCTGGAAGCTGGCATTGACTTTGCCGAAGACGATGTCTCGGTGCTGCCGGCCGAGCAAATCCGACCGCGCGTTGCGGCGGTGCGCGCGCCCCTGCAGGAACTAGCAGGCTCATTCGCCTACGGCAAGATGGTGCACCAGGGCTTGACCTTGGCTATCGTGGGCCGCCCCAATGTCGGCAAGTCCAGCTTGTTCAATCGCCTGGTGGAGCGCGAGCGCGCCATCGTGACCGCTACGCCGGGCACCACCCGCGATCTGGTGAGTGAGACCGTCGCCCTCGAGGGCATTCCCGTCAAACTGGTGGACACGGCAGGTATCCGCCGGGCGCTGGACGAAGCCGAGAGCATCGGCATCCGCAAATCTATGGAAGCCCTGGCGGACGCCGACCTCGTACTGGTGGTGCTCGATGCCTCCCAGGCGCGCAATTCAGAAGACCAAGAGTTGCTGGCGCAGGTGGCGAGCCGGCGCGGGATAGCGGTGGAGAATAAAGCCGATTTAGCCGGCAGTCGAAAGCCGAAGGCCGATGGCTCCCATGCTGTGTCC
>DATEGM010000422.1:0-5537 GCA_035280085.1 Terriglobales bacterium | reverse complement strand
GAAGGACTGCAGCGCGCCGCCGACCTAGCCGCGCCCCACGGCGTGACCCTGCTGCTGGAGAATATTGATCCGGAGGAGAACCCGAAGTACTACCTGACTTCATCGCGGGAAGGCTTTGACATTGTCCGCCAGCTGAACCGGTCCAACGTGCGCTTCCTTTACGATCTCTATCACGAGCAGATCGCGGAGGGGAACCTGATCGAGACGCTGGAAAAGAGTTTCGCCTGGCTGGGGCTGGTGCACGTGGCGGACGTGCCCGGGCGCCACCAGCCAGGAACGGGCGAGATCAACTACAGCAACATCTACCGCAAGCTGGCGCAGCTGCACTATAGCGGCTACATAGCCATGGAATTTCTTCCCGTAGGCGACCCGGTGGCGGAACTGGCGGGGGTGCGGCGGCAGGCGATTAGCTCGTGGCACGAGCCATTTCCCGCCTCCGCGCGAAGCAAAACGTAAGCATCTGAAAGCGCGGGTATTTGACTTTGGCGGCGGCGGGGGAGTATCTTGCGCCCACAGCTTGCCGAGGACTCTGCCGCTCCGTTCGGCGGGCCGCGCACGTTTCGGCCTTTCAGAGATAAGGGCTCCCGGCTCGCCTGCGCTTCATGAAACGACGCGACGCACTCAAGCTGATCGCCGGCGCGGCCGCAGTTCCCGCTCTTTATTCCCACCACCTGTTCGCACTTGGACGGGAAATCCATCAGCAGCTTGGCTCCACCGCCGCGCTCAAGACGCTAAATCCTCACCAGAACGCCACGGTTACCGCCATCGCCGAGATGATTATCCCGGCCACAGACACTCCCGGGGCCAAGGCGGCGCGAGTAAACGAATTCATTGACCTCATCCTGACGGACTGGTGTACGGGCGACGATTGCCAGCGCTTCCTGCAGGGCTTGGGCGAGACCGACGCGCGCAGCCGGAAAATGTTCGGCAAGGAATTCGTGAATTGCACCACGCAGCAGCAGACGCAACTGCTGACCGCGCTGGACGAGGCGCTCACCGAACTGCGCGAGGCCAGCGGGGAAGAGCGGGAGCACTCCAGCCCCGCCGTGCAAGAGACCGAAACTCCGGTGCAGCGCAATTTCTTCTACATGATGAAGCGCCTGACCCTGATCGGCTACTACACCTCTGAGATCGGGTGGACGCAGGAACTGGGGCGCCCGCCGGTGCACGTGGGCCCGTACCAGGCCTGCGTTCCCCTCACCGAGCCAGGGAAGACGAATGCCAGCTAACACCTACGATGCCATCGTGGTCGGCTCCGGCATGACCGGCGGCTGGGCGGCCAAGGAGCTGGGCGAGAAGGGCCTGAATACGCTGGTGCTGGAAGCCGGGCGCTCCATTGATTCGGCCAAGGAATACTGCGAACACGTGCCCGCCTGGGGCGTAAAGTTTCGGGGCCTCCGCGACCGCCACCAGGAATTGAAGACCCAGCCCATCCAGCGCACCTGCTACGCCTGCGACGAATGGGCAGCAAAGTTCTTCGTAAATGACCTAGAGAATCCCTACATTACGCCGCCGGACAAGCCGTTCAGTTATATCCGCGGGCGCCAGGTGGGCGGGCGGTCCATCATGTGGGGCAGGCAGACCTACCGCTGGAGCGACCTGGATTTTGAAGCCAACGCGCGCGAGGGCATCGGCGTGGACTGGCCCATCCGCTACGCCGATATTGCTCCCTGGTACGACTACGTGGAAGAGTTTGCCGGCATCAGCGGGCAGGCGGAAGGTCTGCCGCAACTGCCCGATGGGCGCTTCCTGCCCGCCATGCAGATGAACTGCGCCGAGGTGGCGGTGAAGGACGCCATCGCCAGGCACTGGCCGGGCGAGCGCATGATGACCATCGGGCGCTGCGCTGTGCTTACCCGCCCGCACAAGGGGCGCATGGCCTGCCACTACTGCGGCTCTTGCCACCGCGGCTGCATGTCGCGCGCCTACTTCAGCAGCCTGAACGCCACGCTGCCGGCGGCGCTGGCCACGGGGAAGGTTACGCTACGGCCTTACAGCATCGTTCACGGTCTCGACTTTGACGACAGCTCACGCCGCGTGACAGGCGTGCGGGTGATTGACGCGCAAACCAGGCAGACAACGGAGTACCGGGCAAAGGTCATTTTCTTGTGCGCGTCCACGCTGGAATCGGCGCGCATCCTGCTCCTTTCCTCCACTCCGCAGTTTCCCAACGGCCTGGCGAACTCCAGCGGCGAGCTGGGACACAACCTGATGGACCATGTGACCGGGAGCGGGGCGTCAGGCATGATGCCCGGCTATGAGGACAAGACTGATGTTGGCGAGCGGCCCAACGGCATTTACATACCTCGTTTCCGCAACGTGAAAACGAAGGCGCAGTTTCTGCGTGGATATGGTTACCAGGGGGATGCCGGGCGCTCGGATTGGAGACGCGGCATAAGTGAGGCGGGCTTCGGGGCTGAGTTCAAGCGTTCCTTGAAGAATCCCGGGCCATGGTACTTCAGCATGGGTGGCTTCTGCGAATGCCTGCCCGACCACAACAATTACGTCGAGCTGGATCGCTCGCGGACCGATGCCTGGGGCGTTCCGATCCTGAAGATCAATTGCGCTTACGGCGAGAATGAGAAGGCCTTGCGGCAGGATGCGGCCATTGCTGCCGCCGAGATGCTGGCTGCAGCGGGCGCACGCGATATCCAGACCTTTGTTGAGGCCGATGCTCCCGGTCTGGCCATTCATGAAATGGGCACGGCGCGCATGGGCCGCGACCCCAAAACTTCCGTGCTCAATGCCTACAACCAGGCGCATGACATCAAGAACCTGTTCGTTACCGATGGAGCGTGCATGGCTTCATCGTCGTGCGTAAATCCTTCCATCACCTACATGGCGCTAACTGCGCGCGCCTGCCACAATGCCGTCGAGCAGATGAAACGAGGAGAAATTTAGCCATGATGAACCGCCGCGAGTTTCTGGGTGCCGCTTCCGCCGCCGTGCTGTTGAGCCGCCTGCCCACGTTGGCCGCCGATGAGCACAAGCTGGGCGCGATTGGCCTGCAGCTTTATACCGTGCGCGACCAGATGAAAAAAGACTTCGAAGGCACCATAGCCAAGGTCGCCGCCACTGGTTACAAGGAAGCGGAGTTTGCCGGGTACTTCGATCACACGCCGCAACAGGTGAAGGCGGTGCTGGAGCGCAACCACATGACCGCTCCCTCCGCGCACATTCCGGTCGAGGATCTGCGCGCCAGGCTGCCGCAGGTGATCGAAGCGGCGCACGTAGTCGGCCACCAGTACATCGTTAATCCCTGGATCAACGTGGAAGACCGCGGCCCGCTGGACAAATGGAAGAAGATGGCGGATTTTTTCAATGAGACCGGCAGAAAGGTGAAAGAAGCGGGCTTGCAGTTCGCGCATCACAATCACGATTTCGAATTTAAGCCCACCGAGGGCAAGGTGCCTTACGACCTTCTGCTGAAGGAAACCGATCCCAACCTGGTGAAGCTGGAGATGGATTTGTATTGGATCACGGCGGCCGGGCAGGATCCGCTGAAATACTTCAACGAGTACCCCGGGCGGTTCCCCATGCTGCACGTCAAAGACCGACCGGTTAAGCTGGCGCACCCGATCTATGTCACGGAAGACGCGAAATTTGCGCCTGTGGGGCGGGGCGTGGTGGATTTCAAGCGGGTTTTTGCGCACGCCGACAAGGGCGGGGTGAAACACTACTACGTCGAGCAGGACTACACTGAGGGTTCGCCGTTCGAAGCCATTAAGATCAGCTACGAGGACCTCCGCAAGATGCGGTTCTAAGTTGCACGCAGGAGGCGCATACGAGACGCAGAGAATTTCTTAGCCGAGTGGGTAAGGGCCTGGCGGCAGCCGCGGTTACTAGCGGGGCTGGCGATTTGCTGTTTGCCCAGAAAAAAGGCGGAAGCGGCGCTTCGCCTAAGCTGGAGCGGGTGTGCATTTCCACCTGGAGCTTCCATAACTATTTCTCAACGACCCGGGAAAAGGATTTTCACTTGTCGGGCGAGATGCTCAAGCTGGTGGACTTTCCCGAGATGATTGCCGACCGCTATCACGTGCACACCATGGAGTTTGTTGCGCCGCATTTTGAGTCTACCAGCCCCAGCTACCTGAATGAACTAAAGGCGCGTTTGGCCAAGGCGCACTCGCGCGTGGTGAACATCCCGGTTGATATTGAAGAGTTCCAGCAGGGCGGCGGCCTCTCCGATCCAGACAAAGCGGTGCGCAACAAGGCGATATCGGGGGCGATGCGGTGGATTGACGTTGGCCGCGAACTGGGCTGCCAGTCGGTGCGCTGCGATCCGGGCAAGATGCACCCCAGCAATCTCGCGCCTACCGCCGACTCCTACCGGAAGATTGGCACCTACGGCCACATGAAAGGGATTAAGGTCATTATTGAAAACCACGACGAGATCGGCTCCACGCATCCGGAGGTGCTGGTGAGCTTGTTCAAGATGGTGGGCGGGCGGCGGGTGGGCGCTCTGCCGGACTTCGGCAATTTTCCCGACGAAACCACGCGCGAGCGGGGCTTGACCTTGTTGTTTCCCTGGGCGTTTGACGTGTGCCACGCCAAGGGCTACGAATTTGATGGATCGGCAAAAGAAACGAAATTTGATTTTCCCAAATGCGTGGAGATTTCAAAGAAAGCAAAGTTTCGCGGCGTTTATTCGGTTGAGTTCGAAGGCCCCAACACCTACGACCCGTATGACGGCGTGCAGAAGGTGGTGAACGAGCTGGTGATGTATCTGTAAGGTCTAGCGAGACGTAACAAGTTACGTCTCTACCAGCACACGTAGTGGCGTGAGCGTAAGTTTCAGTAGAGACGTTGCTTGCAACGTCTTTTCGCGCGAGCCGGACTTACAAAGGGCAGTGAGGATTCAATGAAAACATTCCCACCGGCGCTAAAGCCCTTTTTCGTAGAGGCCGGTCATCGCACGGCTGAAGCCGTGCGCTTCCACGGAAGGGAGAACCTGGGTTCTGCAAAGCAGACTTTCTCAATCAACTCTGATCCGCTTCAGGTTTATTCATGTTGCAGGTAATCCGTTCACCCAAGGTTTACGACGTCTGCATCATTGGCTCCGGGGCCGCCGGCGGCACTGCGGCGAAAGTTCTCACCGAAGGCGGCCTTAACGTCGTGCTGCTGGAGGCCGGGCCGCCCCTGGTTCCCGCCAAGGATTTCAAGGAGCACATGTGGCCCTACGACCTGCCGCATCGCGGCGAAGGCGTGGGCGGCAAGCATCGCAGCGGTCTTGAATCAGTAGGCGACGAATTTTTGGCTCCGAACGGCTTCTGGAGCATCGAGGGTGAGCCTTACACCACCGCCCCTGGGTCAACTTTCTACTGGTTTCGCTCCCGCATCGTGGGCGGCCGCACCAACCACTGGGGCAGAATTGCGCTGCGGTTTGCGCCCGTGGACTTCAAGGCGCGCTCACACGATGGCATGGGCGACGACTGGCCCATCAGCTACGAAGATGTGGCGCCGTACTACGACAAGGTGGAGTCCTACATCGGAGTTTTTGGCAGCAAGGAAAACATCCCCAGCGCCCCGGACGGCGT
>DATEGM010000421.1:0-6208 GCA_035280085.1 Terriglobales bacterium | reverse complement strand
ACTATCATCACCCCCCGCTGCCAGCGCGGCCGCTGCTGGGTGGTTCCGGTAAGCGCCGTTCCGAACAGTGCAAAGTGTTCGTCGGCCAGCGCCTTGGAGAGCACGGGAGAGTACTGCTCAATCAAGTGATAGGCCAGCCAGCCCTTCCAGGTTTCGAGGGGAACAGAGGCAACCAGGGCGGATTCACCCGCAAAGGCTGAAGGCTGCCAGACGATGAACTTCTTCTGCTCGCTCAAGCCGGCGCCGGCAAAGAATTCCTTCCAGTCCAGGCCGGGAGCCTTGGCGCTGAAATCAGCCGGGCTCCAGGGATTGTTGGCCTTGTGGATGTCCTGGTTCTCCGCCAGGCTGAGGTGTTTTTCCGCAATAGCATGCTCCAGTTCGACGATTTTTGCAGCGCGGGCCGGTGCATCACTCAAGCCCGCGAGTTGCAGCATCCTGGCTACATGCTCCTGGTATTTCGCGCGCAGCTCGCGCATGTGCTGGCTGTCGTCCAGGTAATACTGGCGGTCGGGCAGGGTCAACCCGCCCTGCAGCAGGTAAGGAGTGTAATGGTCGGGATCTTCAAATCCAGGAGCGGTCCAGATTCCGAACAGGTTGGAGGTATGGAAATTGGTGTTGTTCAGCGGATCCACGTCGGCGCGCAGGCTCTCGCCCAGGGCGCGGGCCAGTTCGCGCTTATCTTTAATGGCGGCGATGGCCTCCAGGTGAGGTCGCAGCGGCTCCAGTCCCTTCTTCTCGATGGCCGCTTCATCCATGTAGGAGTTGTAAAGATCGGCGATCTTCCGCGCGTTCGAGCCGGCGGGAGGATTGGACTTAGCCGTGATCAGCGCCACGGTTTGTTTGTTGGCTACATCGGAAAGTTCGCTGAAGACGCCCACCGCCGGCCGGTCGGCCGGAATTTCGGTGCGCTTCAGCCAGCCACCGTTGGCGTAGCGGTAGAAATCGTCGCCGGGTTTGACCGCGCGGTCGAGGTTGGCGACGTTGATGCCATGCGTGGCGGTCTTTGGCTTCTCTTGCGCAACTCCAATCACGAATGAACTGAGAAATAATGCGAGAACTGCAGGGCGGGCAAACTTGAAATTAGCTTTCATGGAGCTCCAGCTCAGTTTTGCGGTATAACGCAAAATTTCAAGTGTAGCAGGAGGCCGAGAAGCTGGCAGTCATCAGCCGGGTTGCACATAACACAACACTCAGCCTGATGTTGTTATGGATGCGAATAGATGACTGTCCGCTCGGCGCTGCGGGTGCCAGCTTTGTTGCGGGCGGCCTATCTGGGTATGCGGGCGTTGGTCGGGAGAAGGCGACCCCCTAGGCCTGCCCGTGACTCTGCTCTGCTGCAACTAGCAACCCAGGAGCCCGCTCGCCGCCTCTCATTAACCGGAGACCTCCCATGGCTCACCGTTCCCCAAAGTTTGATTCGTCCGATAATGCCAGATGCCTGCTGTGTGTGGATGATCATCCTGAGGTCCTGGCCATCATGAGCGAATTTTTGCGTGTGTCCGGCTATTCCGTGCTCGCGGCCCCCAGCGGCGTACGCGGGCTGCAACTGCTGCAGCGCAATGCCGTGGACGCGGTAATTCTGGACTACGAAATGCCCAAGATGGATGGCGCTGAACTGGCGCTCAGGATCAAGTCTGCTTGGCCGGAGTTGCCCGTCCTGATGTTTACCGGCTACCCTGCCGATGTTCCAGATGACGTTCGCCGCTCGGTGGACGCCTTTGTGGTAAAGGGCGACCCAGCGGACAAGCTGTTGCAGACAATACGTGAACTGATCCCCGTTAATGGAAATGGCGCGATCGAGAAAGCAGCCGGCCAGGTGCGCCGTAGCAAGCGGAACGGCCGCACTGCGACTTCTGCCCGACACATACGTCGTCCCGCCTAGCCTTTCTTGAATGCATTGCCAGAATGAGACGTTGCAAGCAACGTCTCTACCGACAATTTACGCTGCAACTATCACGCTCTGTAGAGACGTAACTTGTTACGTCTCTCCTCTGGTTGCTGATCCGCTGCACTTGACAGCCACAGCCGCCGCGCACCACACTTCCTGCTCACATCATGCGCAAACTTGAACTTCTGCTTAGCCTGGTCGTGCTGGTTGGCGGCTCTGCGCTGGGGGTGGCCGGCCAGCAACACTTCCCCAGCAATGAAGACATGCGGCACTTTCGCTCCCTGAACGCCCCTCAGCTCTCGCCTGAGGGGCGGCGGGTGCTGGTGGAAATTGCCGACAGCACCGCCGATGGTGGCCGTCATCACCTATGGCTGGTGGACCTGGACCACAACTCCAGCCGCCAGCTTACTTTTTCGCCGGCGGGCAAGAAAGATGACAAAGACCGCGGTGAGACTTCAGGCCGCTGGTTGCCCAACGGCGACATCCTGTTCCTGGCGCACCGCGGCGAGCACACGCAGCTCTTCCGCCTGCCCATGCAGGGCGGCGAGGCCACCGCTTTCGATCTGAAAATCATGCCGCCGGTGGATACGTCGAAAGCGCCGGACGCAGTTCCGCCCCCGGGAGCTGACAAGAGCAAAGCGGCGCCGAGCCAGCCCTTGGAGCCTGTGCCCATTGACGTGTCCGGTTTTCAGATCGCGCCTGACGGCAAGACTGTTGCCCTTTGGGCCAAGGATCCGGAAACGCCGGGTGAGAAGAAGCAGCACGACGACAAAGCGGATGCCACGTGGGTCAACCACGACCAGCACCTCACGCGGCTCTATCTGCTCGACCCGGCACCTTCCAAGCTGACCGCCGTGCCCTTGTCGGACAATGTAGAACGAGTGGCCTGGAGTGAGCAGTCGGACCGACTCGCAGTCGAAGCCGAAACGCCCAATGGCGCCAGCGACCTGGGGCCGGCGGGCAGCATGTGGCTGGTGAGCTTGAGCGACGCGCAGCATCCCAGCAAACTCAGCGCAATTCCCGCCACCGCCAGCGGTCTGGTTTGGTCGCCTGATGCCGGGAATCTCTACTACCTGGCGCAAGCCAAGCAGGACGCTCCCCCGGGCTACAACGACCTTTATCAATTCACCCTGGCTTCCAACGCCACCCGTAACCTCAGCGACGGCATAGAGGGGACGGTGGGCTACGAGAACCCCATGACGGATGCGGACGGAAGCGTCGTGCTCTCGGTGCACACTCACGAACAGGCCACGGTGGGCCGCTTCACTGCGGGGAAACCCCCGCAGATGCTGCACTTCAATCTGCCCGTGGTGACCGGATTGAACACTAACGCCAGGCGCACCGGATGGGTCTACTTGGCCAGCAGCAGCACCCAGCCGGAAACGCTCTACTACACCGAAAATCTGGGCACGGCGGGGCGAGCGCTGTCCACTCCGGCAATGACACCGGCTGAAATGCACGCAGTTGCCACCCGGCTCGTTCATTGGACGAATGACGGCCTCGCCATCGAGGGACTGCTTTCCCTGCCGCCGCAGGCTGCGCAAGCCCGTGTGCCGCTGGTGGTGGATGTTCACGGCGGGCCGCTGGGGGCATGGGCCGACAGCTACAGCCAATTCACGAATTTTTTGGTCAGGCACGGCTGGGCCGTCCTGCGCGCAAATCCGCGCGGCAGTTCGGGTCGCGGCCCCGCCTTCGCTGCCGCCAATAAAAATGACCTGGGCGGCGGCGACTACCGCGACATTATGGCCGGGGTGGATGCCGTGCTCAAGCAGTTCCCTGTTGACCCCGCCCGTATGGCGCTTATCGGCTACAGTTACGGCGGCGAGATGGCCGGCTTTGTCGAAGGCAAGACCGATCGTTTCAAAGCCATTGTCAGTGGCGCGCCGGTCATTGACCAGTTCAGCGAGTACGGCACCGAAGGCGATTCCTGGTACGACCGGTGGTACTTCGGCAAGCCCTGGGAGCACATGGCAGACGCCTGGCGCCAAAGCCCACTCGCCGGCGCCGCCCACGGCCGTACGCCCTTCCTGCTGCTGCAGGGCGAAAGCGATACCACCGACCCGCTGGGGCAGTCGCAGGAGATGTACCGCGCCCTGCGCCAGATGGGGATTC
This sequence comes from Terriglobales bacterium, assembly GCA_035280085.1. Taxonomy (GTDB): domain Bacteria; phylum Acidobacteriota; class Terriglobia; order Terriglobales; family Acidobacteriaceae; genus JAICWP01. Next base: position 2,208 of record DATEGM010000421.1, on the reverse strand, counting down.
CCGTGGAGATGGTGCAGTATCCTCGTGACAACCATGGGCCGCTGGCTATCGGCATGCTGGGCATGCCCAGCATGGAGCCGTGGCACGGGTTCGACGCGCGCCAGCGCTTGGTTCAGTTTCTGGAAAAATACCTGACATCCGCCACGCAAGCTGCCAGTACCGCTTCACAAAAGTAAGATCAGGAGGAGCAGTTGCTGAGCGCCGCACGCATCATTGCCTTCATCCCCAGCCGCGACCTGGAGCGCGCCAAGTCGTTCTATGTGGAGACGCTCGGGCTCAAGTTCGTGAGCCAGGATTCGTTTGCCCTTGTGCTGAACGTGAATAGCACGATGGTACGCATCGCCAAGGTGGGCGAATTCCAGCCGGCTCATTTCACAATCTTGGGGTTCGAGGTGCATGATATCCGGCAAGAAGTGACGGCGCTGCGGGCAAAGGGCATTTCATGCGAGCACTACCCGGGCATGCAGCAGGATGAGATGGGAGTCTGGCACTCGCCTAATGGAGCCCGCGTAGCCTGGTTCAAGGATCCGGAAGGAAACGTGCTATCCCTGACAGAATTCCGCGCCGAAAATCATTGAGAAGCGGCCTGCCCCTTTGCGCCGGCGCCGGTCTGCGGCTCCGGCAACGGCTCTTTGCCGGCCTTGCGCCCGCCACCGGTAAACAGGCTGACTAAGCCCCAGACGAAAAGCACCAGGGCAGCGGCGAAAGCTGCGAGTCCGCCAATGGCCTTCCAGCCATTAACGCTGCCCGACAGTTGTACCACGCTGCCGCTGGCCGGCCAGGCGACCGCGATCGAGGACTTCCCCTGAAAGCCGGCAATAAGCACGGCGAGGGCCAGGAAAAACAACAGCAGGGCGCATCGCAGAAGGATTTTTGACTTCATGGCTCAGGGCGCAAGCATAGCGCAAAAGAGCCAGGAAGCATACGAAAAGCCGGACCTGACGTGTCATCAGGTCCGGCTAAAGGCGAGTAGGGGGCCAGCTTCAGCTGAGCCCTGCGCTCTACGGGTTGAAGGTGCCGAAGGTATAGCCGATGGAAGCCCCATAACGAATGGCGTGATTGCTGTTGAATTCCACATTGTTATGAACGAGGTAGGCACGCATTTCCGGACGCACAAACATGTGTCCCCGCACGTAAAGGCGCACCCCGGCTCCCAGCACGCCCATAAAGTGGTTGCTGCTCGTATAGTTGGTGCAACCCGTAAAACCGCAACTGAAATAAGGTTGGTAGAAACGCAGGCTCTCTGCCCCGATTCCGGCCAGCAGTTCAAGGCTTGCCCGGCTCACGCCACGCACGTAAACCGCGTCTACGTCATAAAACACCGGCCGGTAGGGGGCAACGCCGGCATACTTCGCTTGTGTTGCACGCCAGGAAATTTCAGCTCCCAGTCCAAAGTGTTTCTTGAACAGGAAGTCCCCACTGAACGTAGGATAGACGCCTCCGCCTTCGCTGACCGGGGTGCCGGCCAGATTGGCGCTGCTGCTGGAAGGCGCCGACAAACCGCCCAAACCGAACGCGACATCAAACTGCTGCCCGTAGGCAGATCCAGCGATCAAAAACAGGCCACAGAGAACCGCAACCATACCAAGCTTTCTCAAGTCACCCTCCGCGAATTTTCCTCACGCCCAGTCAATCGGCGTAATCAAAGCCACCAGCATCGTTGAAAGTAGATGCCGGGATGTTTTTGTGAGATGTATAAATTTCCTACAAGTGAATGTACGACAATGACTTCGGCTTGACTGCTCCCGTCAGGCAAGCAGCCATCTTCGTCACAAAGAGTAAGCAGATTACAAACCCCGCACGGGAGCAGTTGTTGCGCGCACCGGCCGCAGTTTTTCCTGAACATCGTAAAGAGAACCACAGCGGCAAATGTGAAGAAGAGCGTCGGCGCTCGCCTTAGAACGCATACTTCAGCGAAAGCATAGACCGATTGTCATGGAAGTAACGCGGACTGGTCGGGCCGACGAACGAACCCTCGTTGTATTGGTCATAGTTCCAGTAAGCGTTCACACTCCAGTACTTGGCCAAATCGTAGCTGAGCTCCGCCAACGGTTGATGGTAGGTGAAGTCCAGCGGCCCCAGGGGCTGCAGCGGGTTAAGCAGCGTGGTGGTTCCGTTGGTGCTGGTCAGGCCGTAGCCTACTTTGGCGGTGACCCGTTTCACCGGCTTCACCATCAGATCAATCAGAAAATAATGCGTGTGGTTCAC
>DATEGM010000420.1:0-11121 GCA_035280085.1 Terriglobales bacterium | reverse complement strand
TTGTTGCGCCGTCTGCCGGTCGTCCGTGGTGTCCACCTTGCCGCTCAGCGTGAGCACACCGTTTTTAGCTTTGTAATGGATGCTCTGATTGTCCAGGTGATTGGCAATCAGCACCGCCTGGTACTGCTTCTCGATGGCAGTATCCACGTCGCCGGAAATTTTCCTGGCCGCCGATTCCTGGTCCACCGGCTGAACGCTTATCTGGTTCGCGATAATGCGGGTGGGAGCAGCAGCCTTGGCCACGTCCATCGCCTTGTTTTTGGCGTCGGGCGAGTGCACCGTGCCGCCCAGGGTGATGAGGTTTTTGCCGCGGTCCTCGTCAACCGTAACCTTTTGTAAATCAGCCTGTTGCAGGGCTTTCTTCACATTATCTTTGAGCGCTGGGTTGCTGGAGCTGTTGTTGCTGCACCCCAGGGCAAAGAAGATGGCCAAAACCGACAGCGCCACCGCTACTCGAACTGAACGCATAGCTCTCTCCTGAGTTGGTCTGGGGAACGTCAGCAAACTTCGATGCTGGCCAGCCACACGGGGAGGGCTGGGCTGCGCACATGCAGGAACTTACCTTTGCCGTGCTGCGTATATTGCGAGGTGAGGACTTCATGACTAATCGCGTGTTGTTATTGCTTTCAGCATTTGCCTTAGTGTTTACCGTTTCGCGGGCGGTTGCCCAAAGCAGCTCCTGCCCGGGCTCAGCTACCCCGGTTCTGCTGCTGGGCACCTGGCACATGGATAATCCGGGTAAGGACATGCTGAATTTGAAGGCCGACGATGTGCTCGTGCCGAGGCGGCAAAAGGAAATGGAGGAATTGGTCACTCGGCTGGCCAACTTCCGTCCCACCCGGGTCCTTATCGAAGCGCCCTATGGCGATCCCGCCCGGCCGAACGCTTATGCCGATTACCTCGCGGGCAAGCACGAGCTCAGTCGCGACGAACGCGAGCAGGTGGCTTTCCGCCTGGCGCGAAAGATGAACCTTGCCACGGTGGCCGGAATTGATTACCCCATGGACCTCGACGACAGCCAGCTCAACCTGCTGATGAAGTCCAGCCCCGAACTCGTGGGAAAGAATATGGAAGCGCTGCAGGCAGATGGTGGGAAGGAGATGGAGAAGCAACAATCATTGCTGGCCCACAGCAGCGTGACCGAGTTTTACCGTTATCAGAATTCCGAGGAGGCCATCGAACGCAACCACCAGTTCTACTTCCAGTATCTGGTGCCGATTGCCCAGGGGCAGAACTACGCCGGCGCTGACATGGTGGCCAGCTGGTACAAGCGTAATTTGCGGATCATGAATAACCTGGAGCGGCTGCAGCTTTCCAGGGCCGATCGCGTCTTCATTCTGTTTGGGCAGGGCCACGTCAAGCTGTTGCGCGATTTCATCAACGCGACACCCGGCTTTTGCGTGGTCAATACCGAAGCGTACTTGCAGTAAAACGGCCTATTTCACCGCCATGGCGGCCACCATGGAATGAAATACTTTAATCCCATCGGCGCCTCCGAGGACGGTTTCGCTGGCGCGCTCCGGGTGGGGCATCATGCCCAGGACATTGCGGCCTTCGCTGCAGATTCCGGCAATGTTTTCCAGCGAGCCGTTGGGATTAGCCTCGCGCGTGAGTTCGCCCTCAGGAGTGCAGTAGCGGAAAATGATGCGCTGGTCGCGTTTCAACGCCTCCAGCGTGGCCTGGTCGCAGAAATAGTTGCCGTCCATGTGACCAATAGGAATGGTGAGCACTTCACCCTGGCGGAAGTCATGGGTGAAGGGCGTGTCCGTACTTTCCACCCGCACCTGCACCGGCTTGCAGACGTATTTCAAACCCACGTTGCGCATCAGCGCTCCCGGCAACAGCCCCGACTCGCAAAGAATCTGGAAACCGTTGCAGATGCCGATCACCAGCCCCCCGCTTTGAGCAAACTTGCGCACCGAGTCCATTACCGGCGCGAAGCGCGCGATGGCGCCCGTGCGCAGGTAATCGCCATAGGCGAAGCCCCCCGGCACCACGATGGCATCGCAATTCTCCAGGTCATGCGACTCGTGCCACAGGAACGTGACCGGCTGCTGTGCCACTTGCGAGAGAACCCAGTAGGCATCGTGATCGCAATTGGAGCCGGGAAACACCAGCACGCCAAATTTCATGGGCTCTGCCTTTCGTGGGGAACTACCTTCGAGTCTAGCATGAAGAAAAAGGGGACCATATTGGCCTGCATTGTTCGATACTTTTGCAAACTACCATTACCCATTGTTCAGAAGCGGGCGGAGCAGGCCTTCAGGCCTGCAGCCGAGGTGCTCTCAAAACAGGGAACCGAGGGCGCCCTTTCAGCGTAACCATCACAAGGGGAGGTCTGTTCCCACGTTTGCTTCAGGCCGTAAATGATGGCAGCGCGCGCGAGATCCTTGGGCCTAAAGGCCCTCTGGATGACGCCTTGATGTGGGCCTGGATGACGCGTTGCTGTGGGCAATGCGTGGCGAAGTTCGTGAGCGGTAGAACACCCCTCCGGCATCTAATAATTATGGAACTCCAGGCCATGGATTGGCGCGAGCACCTGCGGATCACGGGCGGGGCGCTGCACCGCTGGATTGTGGCCCAAACCTATGATGCGCTCATCGTCGGCGCCCTGTGGTACATCGGCCTGAGCATCATTCATGTGCCCTGGGCGCCTTTGTGGGCGCTGCTGGGCGCCACACTGCAATTTGTGCCCAACATCGGGCCGGTGCTGGCTCTGATCGGCCCGGCTTTCGCCGCTCTGGTCAGCGGCGGCGGCATGGGTACGCTCTACGTTCTAATTCTCTATGCCGTGATTGTGGTAGTGGATGGCCTGGTGCTGCAGCCGGTGCTGCAGAAGCGCATGAACCGCGTTCCCATCTGGGCTTCTTTGCTGGCTCCGATTGTGCTCGGCATCCTCATCCCATTCTGGGGAGTGCTGATTGCGGCGCCCCTGCTGGCGGTGGTTTACGCCTACAAGGCGCAAATGGCCAACAACGGCGCCGCCGCGAGGCAATAATCAGGCTGTCTTCCCGGCCCCGGCTCTCGTGGTCGGATCAATGACCGTCTTCACCTCCGCGATCCAGTTAGCGGGAAATTCATCCTGGGAAGCGTTCCAACGAATCAACTCCCCATCACCCGCAAGGCCGATTCCGGCGGCCTGGGCGGTGGGGTCCCATGCTATAATTTGTTTTCGCCTGCATCCTTTTGAGGCACCTGTTGCACTCCCCACGGGCGAACCCTGCGCATTCATAGAAACGAGGTTCATCATGTCTGGCCACTCAAAATGGGCCACAATCAAGCACAAAAAGGGCGCCCTCGACGCCAAGCGGGGCAAGATTTTTACCCGCCTCATCCGCGAAATCACCATGGCGGCTAAATCCGGCGGCGATCCCGACAAGAACCCGCGCCTGCGCAAGGCGATCAGCGATGCCAAGGCGGAAAACATGCCCGCCGACAACATTAAACGCGCTGTCCAGCGGGGCACGGGCGAGCTCCCCGGCGCCACCTACGAAGAGTTCTCGCTGGAAGGCTACGGGCCGGGCGGGGTAGCGGTGCTGGTGGAGCTTTCCACTGACAACCGCAACCGCACCGTCAGTGAGGTACGCCACATTTTCACCAAGCATGGGGGGAACCTGGGCGAGGCGGGTTCGGTGAACTGGATGTTTCACAAGAAGGGCGACATCACTCTGCCCAAGGCCGCGGCTAAAGAGGACGACCTGATGAACATCGTCCTGGAAGCCGGCGCCGAGGACATGCGCGAAGATGGCGATAACTGGGAAGTTCTGACCGACCCGCATGCCTTTGAGCCGGTAGTGGAGGCTATGAAGAAGGCCAACCTGCAGCCCACCACTGCCGAGGTCGCCATGATTCCTCAGAACTACATCAAGCTGGAAGGTCCCACCGCCATGCAGATGATCCGCCTGGTCGAGGCGCTGGACGAACACGACGATGTGCAGCACGTCTACTCTAACTTTGACGTAGACCAGAAGCTGCTGGAGGAAGTAGCCACCTAGCGCAACTCAGGTTTAGCAAGATCGGGCCGCCGTAAGAGGCGGCCTTTTTTTGTGGGAAGCACTCAGCATTCAGCACGCAGCATTCAGCCGGTAGACGGACTGCCAGTAGCAGTTGCCAGCAATTAGCATTTAGCAATTAGCATTTGGCCGTGAAACTTCATTGCTGGGATCAAGGGAATCGCGAATGGCTAAATGCCAAGCGCTGATTGCTGAGTGCTACCGACTGCTTGCTGAATGCTGCTTTACGGAGCAACCATGAGACTGGCCACAGCAGCCGTTCTGCTGTGCGTTTCCCTCGCGGCCTTCGCCCAGGAACGCCCGGCGGCGGGCAACAACGAACTGGGCATTTTTCTCAGCGGCGGGCACGGCACCACAGGCACCACCTCCGGCACCGGGATTCTCAGCTTCGGCTTGCGCTACGGTTGGGTGCTCACCAGTTCGCATGGCCCGGGCCCGTTGCGCGGCCGCTTTGAATATGCGGTGGATGCGGTGCCGGCCACGCTCGTCCTCCAGCGCAACAATACCTTCGGCACCGGCATTGATCCTCTGGTTCTGAAGTGGAATTTTGAGCGCCGCGGCCGCTGGGCGCCGTACATGGAAGTTGACGGCGGCCTGCTCTTCACCACTGACCAGGTGCCGCCCGGCATCTCCAACGTGAATTTCACCCCCGGGGCCGCGTTCGGCATTCAATTCTTCGGGCGCCACTGGAACCCTCTTATGGCGGTGCGCTACATGCACATCTCCAATGCCGGCCTCAGCGAACCCAATCCCGGTGTCAACACTGTTCAGGTGATGCTCGGTCTGGGGCGGTTCTTCCATTGATCTGCTCTTAGCCATTTTGCTCTTGGCTCTTAGCTGACCGGTGACGCTGCCAAGAGCCAAAAGCCAAGAGCTGAGTTGCTACTGCCCCGTGCGCTGTTTATCCTTGTGCCGTATGTCCACCCTGATTGAATGTGTTCCCAACTTTTCCGAAGGCCGCGACAAGGCCAAAGTTGACGCCATCATCGAGGCCATGAAGGTGCCCGGCGTTTACCTGCTCGACCGCGAGATGGACGCCGACCATAACCGCTGCGTCATCACCCTGGTGGGCGACCGCGAATCCATTCAGGAAGCGGCCATCCGCGGGGTGGGAAGAGCGTCGGAACTGATTGACCTTACCAGGCACCAGGGCGCGCACCCGCGCATGGGCGCGGCCGATGTTGTGCCTTTCATCCCTATCGAGGGCGTGACCATTGAGGATTGCGTCGCCATCGCGCGCCGCGTGGGCGAGGAAATCTGGAAACGATTTCAGATTCCTGTGTATCTCTACGAAGCGGCAGCGGCAACGCCCGAGCGGCAGAACCTGGAGAACATCCGGCGGGGCCAGTTCGAGGGGTTGCGCGAAGAAGTGAAAACCAACCCGGCACGGCGTCCCGATTTCGGGGAGGCGCGGCTTCATCCCACCGCCGGAGCCACCGTGGTGGGAGCACGCAAGTTTCTCATCGCCTACAACATTTATCTCAACACGGCTGACGTGGACATCGCCAAGAAGATCGCCAAAGCGGTGCGCTTCTCCAACGGCGGCCTGCGCTACGTGAAGGGGGCCGGCTTCCCGGTGCGAGGGCAGGCGCAGGTTTCCATGAACCTCACCGACTTCGAGCAGACGCCCATCGCTCGCGTGTTCCAATTTGTAAAGCGCGAGGCGGCGCGCTACGGCGTTGTGCCCACCAGCAGCGAAATTGTGGGCCTCATTCCCAAGCGTGCGCTGGAAGACGCGGCGGAATGGTTCCTGCAGGTGGAGAACTTCGAGTCTTCCCTGATCCTTGAGAACCGGCTGGCGGCGGTAATGGGCGGCAAAATGGCTGTCGGCGGCCTGCGTGCCGGCGTAGAGCCTTTTGTGGAGCAACTGGCGGCGCCCACCGCCACGCCGGGCGGGGGCAGCGCTTCAGCGGCCGCTGGTGCCATGGCCGCTGGCTTGGCGCACATGGTGGCGGCCATGTCTCGCGGCAAGAAAAATTACCTGCAGTACGAGCGCGAGCTCAGCGAGGCCATCGCGCACCTGGCGCAACTCCGCGAAGAGTTGAAGGCCGCCATTGATGCCGACGCCGAGTCCTATAACGCCGTGGTGAAGGCCTACAAACAGGCGAAAGATTCGCCCAACGGCGCAGTGACGGACGCGCTGAAGGACGCAACCAACGTTCCCCTGAGCGTGGCTGAACGCGCGCGGGAGATCGGCGGAATAGTGGAGAAGCTGCGCGGCATTACCAACCCGCGCATGGCCTCTGACTTGACGGTGGCGGCGGCGCTGGCCCGTGCTGCCGTGGAAGGCGCGTTGGCCAATGTGGAGATCAACCTCGAGTCGCTCAGCGATGAAGGCTTTAGCCGAGAGGTGCGGCAAAGAACCGCCGCGCTGCGACGGTGATTCCCAGCGAACACTACCTCGTTGGGAGATAGCTACAAAGATTGGGCTCCCCGCCCGGGGGAGCCCAGCATTTTCTTACTCCAGCGTTCCTACAGGGACCGCAAGAACGCAAGCAGCGCAAACTTTTGAGCATCGGTTAAGCCGATGAACTGGTTGCGTGCGGCTGCCCCCTGGCCGGCATGGCCCAGGATCGCTCCCGTGATGGTCGAGGCGCGCCCATCGTGCAGGAATTGACTCTGAAAACGCAGGCCCCATAGTGGCGCCGTGCGCATCATCCGGCCATTCGCTGGCCCTTGTGTGATGCCATCTCCAAGCCTACCCATGTCGTGCAGCAGAAAGTCCGAGTAGGGATGGAAGACCACCTGGTTCAGAGCGGGGACGGAGTTCGGTCCCGTCGTCAATTGAGTAGTGTGACAGTTGGCACATCCGATGTTGGTGAACAGCGATTCGCCAACTTGTACGGCAGTGGTGATTGCTCCCCGCGGCGGCGGCGCAAGGAAGCTCATGAAGTCGGTGAACTTCTGAACGTCGGTGCCGTCGTCGTTGAGACCGGGTTCGGGATTGAAGGCCAGCAAAGCGCAGTCGCCCTGTGGGCAGTTCTCATTGGGGAACTGCGGGTTGGTGATGCCCATTTCGTTCAGGTAAGCGTCCCCGGAAAATTGAAACAGGGTTGGGTTTTGATCTTTCCAGCCGAATTTGCCGACGCTCATCGACCCGGTGGAGAGGTTGGTCACCAGAGCAACCGTCCCCGCCGTTGCTGGCGTTAGCGCTCGTTCCAACGCCGCCAGGTTCTGGAACGCCTGGTCGGGCACAGCGTCAACCAGCCCGAGGCCAAACAAGGGAGTGGTTCGCCGCTTCGCGACCACGTTGGCTTCTGGGGGTACCGTTTCACCAACGAATACCGCGCCAGTGACCGCGCCGATTCCTTTTTCCTGGATCAGGGATCCCCCCAGGTTTACCAGGGGATCGAAGCCCGTCAGAGTTTGCCGGCCAAATCGCGTTTCCAGCCGGGCATTTGTGCCGCCAACCACGGGCACACCGGAGACCGTGGCCGTGTGGCAGGCAGCGCACGCCTTGTCATTGAATACAGGGCCCAAGCCGTCAGTTACCCCTTCGACTGTGCTGAAGGCGTCCTGGCCTTGCGTGAACCTGGTTAACTGGTCGGATGTCAGTCCGGGCAGCGGACTGCCCAGCTGGGTGTTGGATGTTTGTTGTGCGTAAGCGGGCACAAGGAAAAGCCCGAAAGACAGGAGCATAACGAACCACTTGCTGGCTTTCATTCGTGACCTCCGCTGTTACGAACTGGTCAGATTTGGGCCAGAGTCAGCCGCCTATTCTGCGGCATCGCGGCTGCAGCCACAATGGGGAAACGGGTCATGTTGCGCCGAAAAAGCACCTAGAAATCAAAGCTGGGGCATGCCTCCGCCTCGGGTTTTCTAGGGTGCTTTGGCCGTGCAACCAACTGACAGTTGATGCCTTAAGTGTGGTCGACGGCCCCACGGGAAAGAGTCTCGCTGAATTCCACTGAACGCTTGCACGTGAAACAGCCTCACCGGGAAAGGCTTAAAAATGTGAACAGCACCAGTGGCAGTCTCTAAGACAATACTTGGGTGATCTAGGTGCTCTGGGTTAAGTCAAAGCGCTGGCCTCCAGCCAGTCATAATGGGGCGCCTTTCGGCTTGACGTCGGCAGGATAATCAACGGAAGCAAGTGAGTCATGCCGACCGCCGACACTGACCTTGAAGAAGTCATTGATGAGGAAAAAAGTGAGGGCCCGGTTGGCCCCCACATTCGCTGTCCTTTATGCGGCTGGACGCCTCGCAAAAAAGACCTTTGGCAATGCTCTTGTGGTCATATCTGGAACACCTTCGATACCGGCGGAGTCTGTCCCGCTTGCCTATATGCGTGGACTTCAACCCAGTGCCTTCGCTGCCATCGCTGGTCGCCGCATCCTGACTGGTACGCTTGATCTTCGGTAATGGTTCTGACCTTTGTTTTTGTTATGTGATTGCAACAGAGTCCACGTTGGGGGCGGCTCGGCGCATGACTTTGGTTGACAAGCACTCTCCACGCCGCATAATCTGCCTGCGCAGAACCTCCTCTGCAGGCGCTCATTATGAAAATTACCTGGTTCGCAGTTGTAGCCTTTGCCGCCGCATCTTTTGCCTCGGCCCAGCAATTCTCGGCCGCTGATCGCAGTGCCGCTGAGCAGGCCATGAAACAGGTCCGCCCGGATGGCATTCGCGCCCACATGCGCTTCTTAAGCGATGACCTGCTGGAAGGCCGGGGGACGGGCACGCGCGGGTACCAGATTGCCGCTAAATACGTGGCTTCGCAAATGGAAGCCATGGGCCTCGAGCCCGCGGGCGTGAACGGCACCTGGTTCCAGCCGGTAAAGTTTCGCGGCTCCACACTGGTGAGCGACCAGAGTTCACTGGCATTGGTGCGCGACGGCAAAGAGCAGGCGCTCAAGGAGGGCGAAGACTACGAAACCTCGGGCGCTGTTTCTTATACCGATGTGAGTGTGGATGCGCCCGTGGTTTTCGTCGGCTACGGAGTGAGCGCGCCGGAGCGCCACTACGACGATTATGCCGGCGCAGACACACGCGGCAAGATCGTCGTGGTCCTCTATGGCGCGCCCGCCAGCTTTCCTTCCACCGAGCGCGCTTATTATTCCGATGGTCTCGTGAAAGCGGAAACTGCTGTCGCTCATGGCGCCGTGGGTCTGCTGGCCCTGTTGTCGCCGGAAGACCAGAAGCGCTATCCCTGGCAGTGGATCACGCCTCAGATCCGTTCCGGCGCTCTGCGCTGGCTGGATGAAAAGGGAAATCCTCACGACGTGTTTCCGCAACTCAAGGCAGCAGGGCTGCTGAGCCAGAGCGGCGCGGAAGCGCTGTTCGCCGGCGCTCCCAAGACGCTTGATCAGGTCTTCGCGGCCGCCAAAGCCAGCCAGCCGCAAGCCTTTTCTCTGCCGGTAACAGTCAAGCAGCACATGGTCAGCAAGCACACCGAGGTCGAGAGCCCCAATATTCTGGGCGTGCTGCGCGGCTCCGACCCCAAGCTGCGCGACCAGTACGTGGTCTACACTGCGCACGTGGACCATCTGGGCCGCTGCCATCCTCTGGATGGCGACGACATCTGCCACGGCGCGTTTGACAACGCTTCCGGAACCGCGGCCCTGCTGGAAGTGGCGCGCGCCTTCACCACGCTCGCAAGTCGCCCGCGCCGCTCGGTGCTGTTCGCGTTTGTAACCGGAGAAGAGAAGGGTCTGCTGGGTTCCGATTACTTCGCCACCAATCCTACGGTGCCGAAGCAGGACATCGTGGCCAACGTCAACATTGACAGCGCGCCCGGCCTGCTTTATCCGCTGAAGGACATTGTGCCTCTGGGGGTGGAACACTCTTCGCTGAACGCCGACGTGAAGCAGGCGGCCAAAATGATGGGTTACCAGATCAGTCCTGATCCCATGCCCGAAGAGGTGTTCTTCATTCGCAGCGATCAGTACTCATTCGTGCGCCAGGACATTCCCGCGGTGAACGTTACGGACGGTTTGCAGAGCTCCGATCCCAAGCTGAACGGCGAGAAAATTATCAAGACCTGGATGACGACGCTCTACCACACGCCCAAGGACAACATGAACCAGCCGTTCTATTACGATTCAGCGGCCAAGTGCGCGCGGCTAAATTTTCTGATCGGCTACGATGTGGCGGAGCAGGCGCAGCCTCCGGCGTGGAACCGCGGCGATTTCTTTGCCCAGAAATTTGGCAAGCAGGCCAGCACGGGCGCGGGGAAGTAAGCAAGTCGCATTGACAAGGTGCACCATCTTTGTGCCAGTGTCCAATTTTGTAGCAAAATTACTCCAAATTTGGAGCACGCGCCGCCTTTTGGCCACCAACAGTGCCTGAACTGCTCTATCTGACACGCGATGAAGTGGCCGCCATCGCGCCTCCTTTGCCGGAAGTAATTGAGGCGGTAACACTTGCGCTCACCGAGAAGGCGCACGGCCGGGTGCTGATGCCGCCCAAACACACCATTCACCCCTATCCCGGCACCTTGCTGCAGGCCATGCCCGCGTGGGTGCAGGCAGCGCAGGCGGGCGGGATGAAGTGGGTGGCGGCATTTCCCAAGAACAAAGAGCGAGGGTTACCGGCCCTGAACGGGCTCATTATCCTGGCGGACCCCGAAACCGGCCTGCCCGAAGCCATAATGGACGCCAGTTGGATCACGGCGGCGCGAACCGGAGCGGCCACGGCGGTGGCCGCGCGAGCGCTGGCCCGGCCTGAATCGCAAACCGTGGGCCTGCTGGGCGCGGGCGTGCAGGCACGCTCCAACGTCGCGGCGCTGAAGCAGGTCCTGCCCAAGCTGAAGCGGGTGCTGGTTTATGCTCCGCGAGCTGAGGCGGTGGAAGCTTTCCGGCGGGACGTGAGCAAGGCGCACGGCCTGGAAGTGAAGGCGGTGCCTTCATCCGAACTGGCGGTGCGCGATGCCGACGTGGTGGTGACTACCACGACTTGGCCGCGGGTGAATGGCGAGCCGCCCATTGCAGCGGAATGGTTGCGCAGCGGTGTGTTTGCCTCTGTGGTAGACCTGGACGCCAGCTGGCCGGCTGCCGCGGTAGCCCACTTTGACCGCCGCTTCACCGACGACCTGCCGACCATGGCCCTGGCGCGCGAGAAGGGCACCTTCCGCACCTGGGCAGAACCGGAAGAGTTGGGGCGGGTGATC
>DATEGM010000419.1:0-7584 GCA_035280085.1 Terriglobales bacterium | reverse complement strand
CGCAGCTCATCCGGCGAAAGGAGCGTGCGGGTGTCTACTTCCAGGGTGGAGAAGGCGAGCGCATTCTCCTGCACGGCGCGCCGCTCGTTCTCGAACAGCACCATGAGCATCCCGATGCCCAGCAGCATCTGGGGCACGGGGCCGAGGAAATGCCCGAAGCGGCCAAACAGTTCTTCAAAGCGGTAATGAAACTGGCGGAAGCTCAGCAGCACTGCCCACAAGATCAGCGCCACCGAGAGCAGGCGATAACCCAGGGAGTCGCGCTGCCGTGCATAGCGGTAAAAACGCAGGGCGCAGAACAGCAGTACTGCCGCGATACCTACTTCCAGCCGCAAGTGAGCGTGCGGCTCCAAGTCCAGGCGAAAGACGCCGCCACGGAAGCGGGACAGCAGTCCCCAGAGCGCGAGAGCTACCAGGGCTCCGGCCAGCGCGTAGTCGGAGCGCACGAAGCGGAACTTCTCATCCAGCAGCCGGGTAGAGATAAGGATGGCCATGGCCATGGCCACCAGCAGCAGGTCGGAGAGGAAGTAAACCGCGGCGGAAGGCCGGGCGGCGTAATAATCCAGCGCTACCAGGGCGTAATAGGCGCAATAGGCTCCCCAGCCGATTTGCCAGGCGCGAAAGTAAGCCTGGCGGCTTTGCTGGTAAAGGTAGGTAAAAACAAGGAAGAGCAGCAGGGCGACCACGCCCGGGACGATGACGATGCCGGCCAGTATCCTCTCCATGCGTCTCTGGGTGGCGCCTCCAGCCGGGCTGGCGACGGGAAATGCTTCCCTAAGCTTAGCGGGTCCAGGTGCCCGGAGCAAACCGGAAATATGCCCCTGGTATCACCAGACAAGCTTTGTATAGCAAAGCCAAGTCACTGAACGACAGTGGATTAGATGCCAAGTGGCAGCGGGTTGGCGGTTACCGGAGATGTAGCACGCTGGTCCGTTTTAGTAACCACTTCCTATTCTCAGCAGAATTGTAAAGCCTCCGCCTGCCGGCAGAAATTGAGCTACAATCCGCACGCTTGCGGCAACAAAACAGGCCAAACAGATTGTGAGTGGGAATGCGGCGCGCAGGCTTCATCGTTCGCCGCGATAGTCACCAGCTTGCCGACAGTGAGACAGGAGTTTTTTATGCAGCGCAACATAACCCGCAAACTCTCCGCGGTTGCCGGCCTGTTGGCCATGCTCGCTGCCCAGAACGCGGTTCTGGCGCAGCAGTCACCCGACGCGCAGGTGCCGGCGCCTACTATCCGCGTGACCACTCACATGGTGCTGGTGGATGTGGTAGTGACCGATAAGCAAGGCAAGCCGGTCCTGGGCCTGGAGCCGGAAAACTTCGCTCTCGAGGAGAATGGCAAGGCGCAGAAAATCGCAGCCTTTGTCACGCCCGAGCAGAATCAGCCGCCGGCGTCCGGCCCAACGCTGCCGCCGGGAATTTACTCCAATCGTGCCCAGTATCGCGCGCCCGGAGGGCCTATTACGGTGCTGCTCCTCGATGCCACTAACACCCAGTTCAAAGACCAGGCCTACGCCCGCCGGCAAATGCTGCGGTTTGTGCGGGAACAGTACAAGCCCGGCCAGCGCATGGCGGTGTTTACCTTGACCGACTCGCTGCACGTGCTGCAGGACTTCACCACCGACCCGCAGCTCCTGTACACCGCGCTGCAGGGCTACGTTCCGCAGGAGCGTCCGTTTGCCAGCGCGGGCCAGCCGACCACTCAGGCCGCCGTCACTCCAACTGCAGCTACAAGTGTGACCGCTATGGACGCGAGCACGCCGCCTGCTAATGGAGCCGGCGCCAGCGCCACGAACGTACGGGGCCTGCCGGTGTTTATGGTGGCCGGCATCCAGAACTTTGCCGACACGGCCGTCAGCTATGACCTGGAGCGCAGGACCGACATTACGTTTCAAGCACTGGACGCGCTGGCGCGCGCCCTGGGCGGACTGCCTGGACGCAAGAACGTGATCTGGGTGACCGGGGACCTGCCCTTTACCCTGAATCCGGAAAACCGCAATATGACGGAGGCGCAACTTTCCGAAGAGCTGCCCAGCTTCAATACGCGGCGGGTAGACGAGCACTCTTCCGGCGACTACGCGGCCACAGCGCGCCGCTCCGGCGCCGACCAGATTCGCGATGCCGACGCCCGCCTCGCCGCCGCCCAGATCGCCCTTTATCCCGTGGATGCGCGCGGGCTCTCCATTTCCCTCGACCAGGATGCCCAGGAGGTGATGCGGGAAATGGCCCGCGACACCGGGGGCCGGGCTTATGTGAACCAGAACGAAATCAAGCTCGGGGTGGAGCGCGCCATGGAAGATACCTCCGCCACCTACACCCTGGGCTACTACCCGACCAGTAAGAAGTGGGACGGCAAATACCGCACCATTAAAGTCAAGGTGGACCACCAGGGTATTGACTTGCAGCACCGGCGCGGCTATTTCGCTCTGGACCCTACCCAGCTCAAAGGGTACAAGCCGGGCCAGGAAGTTGCTGCCGCCCTGGGGGAAGCGGTTCCGGCAACCCAGGTGGCCTTCAGCGCCCGCGTGCTGCCCTCATCCAACGCCAAAGGCAAGCTGGGGGTGGATTTCCTGGTGGATGCCAGCACGCTTTCGGCGGAAGACGCCTCCGGGGGCAAGAAGATGAACGTTGTTTTCTATGCCACCGCCTTTTCGCAAAATGGAAAAATGGTGGGCAGCGAAAGCCAGAAGGTGGAACAAACGTTTAAGAGCGATGTCTACGAGCAGATTATGCAGCACGGAATGATGCTGCACATGGATTTGGCTCCTCCCGGCAACGCGACCCAGTTGCGGCTGGCGGTCCAGGACGGGCGCACCGGCCTGGTGGGAACCGTTGAGGCTCCGCTGCAGACCCAGTAAGAGCGCATTAGGAGCTTCACTGACACGTGGGATTTCGATCTGCGTCCGCGCGACAGGAATTTATTTGCTGCGCTGCAGCTCGCGATAAGCTTCGCTGCGGGAAAGCCCGAGTTCCCTGGCGACCCGCTTCAGCGCCGCCTTCTCGTCGAGTTTCTCCTCAGCGACCAGCCGGTCAAAACGCTCGCGCACGGCGGGCGCGCCTGCGGCTGGCCGAGCGCCGGCCTCGGCTTTGCCGATGAGCAGCGTGATTTCGCCTTTCAATTCGTGCGCCTTCACCGCTTCCAGAATCTCCTCCGCTCGCCCGCGCAGGAACTCTTCATGAAGCTTTGTGACTTCGCGGGCCAGCACCACGGGGCGGTCCGGCCCCAGCGCCGACACCACATCTTGCAGCGCCTCGCGAATCCGGTGCGGCGCTTCATAAAAGACCTGCGTGCGCGGGGAATCTTTGATGCTCTCCAGCAACTCCCGCCTCTGGCCCTGCTTGGCGGGCAGGAAGCCGCTAAAGCGAAAAGAATCGGTGGGCAGGCCGCTGGCCACCAGAGCCGCCAGAAATGCCGCCGGTCCGGGAATGGGCACCACCGGAATATGGTGGCGAATGGCCAGCGAAATCAGCCGGTATCCGGGATCGGAGATGCCGGGCATGCCGGCATCGGTCACCAATGCCACTTGCGCCCCCTCCTCCAGTTTCTTCACCAATTCCGCCGAGCGCGTCATCTCATTGTGCTCGTGATAGCTGACGGTGGGAGTAGCGATGTTGTAGTGGGTGAGAAGCTTTTGCGTCTGCCGCGTATCTTCGCAGGCGATGAGGTCAACATCCTTCAAAATGCGCAGGGCGCGCAGAGTAATGTCCTCCAAATTACCGATGGGCGTGCCCACCAGAAACAGCGCTGGTTTACCCTCCTGGCTGTCATCTGGGCTCATGGCCCGAGTCTACACCGGGCAGGCGGCCTCCTCGCGGAAACCGCGCTGCAATTGACGTTGCGCCAGCACACCCCTAGAATCACAAGCAGAATCTCTGGTTCAGGAGTTGGGGTGCCAATCTACGAGTACGAATGCAAGAAATGCGGTCATCGTTTTGAGCGCATCCAGAAGTTTTCCGATAAGCCGGTGACCCGCTGCCCGGAGTGCGGCGGCAAGGTTGAACAGTTACTGCACGCGCCAGCGGTGCAGTTCAAAGGTTCGGGCTGGTATGTGACCGATTACGCCCGCAAGTCGTCGGGGGCGTCAGGCTCGGACAGCGGCTCGAGATCGGAGAGCAAGGCGGAAGCCAAGCCGGAATCAAAAGAAGAGAAGAAGGACTCGAAACCGAAAGCGGAGAAGAAGAAAAGCTGAACTCCGCCGGCCCCCTGAAATAGAAAGGCATCAGGCCGAGCCTGATGCCTTTTTTCGTTGCTGCGCTTCAGGCGACGCGACGGTCGTTGATGTCGCGGTCGCGATCGCGAACCTCCAGGTTGCTGGCCCGCCGGCGACCACCTGCCAGCCCGAATAAACCCAGCAGTCCGACCAGGCCCCACAAGCCCCAGCCGCCACCGCCGTTATTGCCGGTATTGCTTGTAGTGGCAGTCCCCGCCGGCACTGCTGCCTGATTGGGGTTGTTGTTGGGGTTCACGGCATTGCCATTCTCATCGTTGCTGTTGGCCGTGTTGGCGGTATTGCCGTTCCGCGCAGGAGTGGCGGTGGTTGGAGTATCGCTGCCCGCGGTGCGACCAGTCTGGGCGGGCAGAGTCGCCGGAACCAGCGCCAACCCCAGGGCCAGCACGCCCACACTGGCCAGCTTCGAAAACACAGATTGCATATCAACTCTCCTTCTCAGCGATGGCTAAGCAGCCCTCGCGTATGGGTATGGGGTAGGATTGGCGGCCATTTGGGCGGGATGTCCTGCACCGCGTTCAGGGCAGCAGGCCCAGGTAGCGCGGCAAAGCCAACGCTTTAAAGGATGGTTACAGCTCAGGAATGAACTGCGCCTGCCGATGCTCCTGAACCTGTATATACTCGTTAAGCGCCGACGTTGATCTCAGTTTCCCTTGCCTTCAGCTCGCCACTGTCTGATCGGGGAGAGATCCGACGCAACACCACGCCGAAAGCAGAGCTGACTTATAATCGGCATCTTGGACCAGCCAAGGAGGCTCATGAGGACGACCCGGCGTAAAGTTCTATTGGCAATGTTTTTCGGACTTCTGGTGTCCGGCGTGACCATCGGGCTGGACCTCTCTTTTGCCCGCTTCGACCACCTGCTCGCCCATTTGGTGATTGCCGGCTGCATCGCGGGTTTGCTGACCATCATTTTCACCCTGGCCCTGCAACTCAAGCAGGAAGAGCAGCATTACCTGTTTGCCGCCGAACGCGCCGCCGTGCTGGCGGAGGTCAACCACCACGTGCGCAACGCCATCTTCCCGCTGTGCGTGGCCGTGAACCGCTACGGCGATCCTGATGCCTCGCGCCTGGTCACCGAGTGCGTAGAGCGCATAAACATGGCTCTGCGCGATGCTTCGGTGGACGCGACGGTGGGCCGGTACTCCCGTACCCGTCCTGTAGCCAATACCCAAAAAGCCGCCGCTTAATTGCGGACGGAAAGGGATTTTCGGACAGACGAAGATCCGCTCCTGGGGGGCGGCTTCATCTCCTCGATCCGTGCCTTCACCATCTTCTTAATCAGGGCGGCCGGCAAGGGATTGTCCGTGGGGAACTGAATCGTGCCCCTCGATATGGTGTATCCCTTCAGCTCGCCTTTGAACTTCTCAATGACCGAGGCAGTGGGGAACAAACTGCAATGTTTTGAGAATGCAGCGAACCACACCAGCACTCCGTTGTAGCGGAGGGCGGGAATTCCATAGCTGATCGTCTCGGTCGCTTCCGGCGGCGCGGCGGAGCGAATCGCTGCCCGAATCTTCTGCAAAGTGCTGCGCGCAGGCTCGGGGACGCCCGCAAGATATTCATCAACAGTTTTCGGAACGCCGCGCTGTACGGTGGAACCGCGAGTGCTGGATTTAGCCTTCTTCATGTTGCCCCTGTGCTATCGTTTTCGCACTATGTGCCGCAAAATTGGCTTCCTTTTCGTGGCGGTTACGCTACTGGTGTGCCCGCTGCTCGCCAAAGAAAAATACCAGAGGCCGGGGCCGGTCAAGCTCGACCGCGGGGGAGAGAAATGGGCGGAGAAGACGCTCAAAAAGATGTCGCTGGAGGAGAAGGTCGGGCAGCTGTTCATGGTGTGGGCGCGAGCCAAGTTCCTGAACCTGAACGGCCCGGAGTATGAACAATATCACCAGATCCTGCAGAAATACCACGTAGGCGGCTTCGCGCTGACGGTCCCGGCCGAAGGTGCCTTCGTCTATTACAACCAGCCCTATGAAGCGGCCATGCTGGTGAACCAGTTGCAGCGCGAATCCAGGCTGCCGCTGATTTTTGCCGCCGACTTCGAGCGCGGCGTCTCCATGCGGCTGCAGGGCAGCACGGTGTTCCCGCATGCCATGGCGTTCGGAGCCACCGGTAACACCGATTTTGCCAGGAAGTTTGGCGAGGTCACGGCGCAGGAGGCGCGCGCCGTGGGCGTGGAGTGGAATTTTTTCCCCGATGCCGACGTCAACTCCAACCCCGCGAATCCCATTATTAACACGCGTTCGTTCGGCGAGGACCCGCAGGAAGTGGGCAAGCTGGCAGCAGCGTACATCGAGGGCGCCAAGGCCGAGGGCATGCTGACCACGGCCAAGCACTTTCCCGGGCACGGCGATACGGCCACGGATTCGCACCTGGGAGTGGCCAAGGTCACCGGCGACCGGCAACGGCTGAATGCAGTGGAACTGCCTCCGTTCCAAGCCGCCATTAAGGCGGGAGTGGACGCGGTGATGGTGGCCCATGTGACCGTTCCGGCGCTGGAGCCGGATCCCAACCGCGTGGCCACCACTTCCCCAGCCATTGTCACCGGACTGCTCAAGCAGCAACTGGGCTTCAAAGGCCTGGTGGTCACGGACGCGCTGGATATGGGCGGCCTGACCCGCCTTTACCAGAACGACATCGGCCGAGCCGCGGTGGAGGCATTCAAGGCGGGCAACGACATGCTGATTATTCCCGCCGACCTGGACGCCTCCTACCGGGCCATGATGAAGGCAGTGCAAGGCGGCGAAATCCCGCGGTCGCGGGTGGACGAGTCGGTGCTCAAGATTCTGAAAGCAAAAGCCTCGGTGGGCCTGAACAAGGCGCGGCTGGTGGATATTGAACAGCTGGGGAAAGTGATCGGCAAGCCGGAGAACCTGGCGTTCGGGCAGCAGGTGGCAGACAAGGCGGTCACCCTGGTACGGGACAACGGACGGGTGCTGCCGCTGCAGCCTTTGCCGGTCCAGGGAACCGGCGGGCCCGCCCTTCCGTATCAACCAACAGTGGAGGTCACAAACCGGCTGGTAGTCGTGGTGTTCTGTGATGACCTGCGCATGGACCCCGGACATGTGTTTGTGCGGGAGATTCGGCAGCGGCGGCCAGACGCCAACATCCTCTACGTGGATTCGCGCACGGCGGCCGCTATGAGCGACCAGGTGCTTGCGGCGATGCGGGACGCCGAAAAGGTGGTGGCGGCGGTGTACGAAATTCCCACCGCGGGGAAGGCGGTGCAGGTGGCCGGGCAGATGGAGAACACGGTCGGCCTGAACGACGCCAGGGGAGACCTGCTGAGAAGGGTCCTGCAGGCCGCGGGGCCCAAGAGCATGGTGGTTGCGGTGGGAAATCCGTA
>DATEGM010000418.1:0-8229 GCA_035280085.1 Terriglobales bacterium | reverse complement strand
TCGGCCGGATCCAGTTGCAGCACGCGGGCCAGAACTTCTTCCGCTTCCGCCTTGCTGCCGCGCGCCTGCAGGCCCTCTGCTGTGCGCAACAGGATTTTGCGCGCCTCATCCCGGCGTTGCAACCGCACGTACACATCCGCCAGGCGCACTTGCAGGCTGGTGTTTTCCGGGTCTATGTCCAGGATTTTCTGGAAAGCATGGGCCGCCTGCTCCAGGTGCCCGGAATGCAGGTACTGCTCGGCCACCATCAGGTATTGCGCCCGGGCGTCGTTCTGCAAGCCCTGCTGGCCGTAAAGTTCGGCCAGCTTGAGCACCGACTCAATGCTGGGCTTCAGCTTGGTCAGCTTTTTGTACATGGCGATAGCTTTGACCGTGAAGCCCTGCGAGGCGTAGGTGTCACCTACGCTCTTAAAGTAAGCAACAGCTTTATCGGTTTGGCCAATGCGGGCGTACAGGTCGCCGATGGTGTTGAGGACGGTAAGGTCTTTGGGGTCCGCTTTTACGACTTTCTCGTATTCCGCGATGGCATTCTGCAGTTTGCCCTGCTGAATGTGCCGTTCCGCCGCCGCCAGAACCTTCGTCTTATTGAAACCGAAGCCAAAAGCCATAGAGTCGCGGACTCCGAGCCACACCACTGCCCAATGGAGGTTTTCGGGTGAAGCTGGCGGTAAAGTACCACAGTCACCAGCACGGCCCAATGTTACCAAGGGCACCTAAAGGTACCGGCACGTTCGGGGAAAAGCGGCAAAGCACTTAGCAGTTAGCAATTAGCACTTAGCCGTTCAGTTGGGCTGCGGCCCGAACATTTCCGCAGGCCACTATGAGGACGCAGAGATCCTTGATTGGCTAAATGCTAATTACTCAAGGCTGATTACTGCCTTCTACCGGCTGTACTTATTCCGCTTCTTATCCTCATGCCGCTCCAGCGCCAGCTGGATGAGCCGGTGAATCAGCTCGGGATAGGGGACGCCGGAGGCGGCCCACAGCTTGGGATACATGCTGATGGCGGTGAACCCGGGCATAGTATTGATTTCATTGACGTAGATTTTTTTGGTTTGCGGGTCCATGAGGAAATCCACACGGGCCAGACCGGCGCAATCCACCGCACGAAAGGCCTTTACCGCCATCTCCTGCACCTGTTTGGTTTGCGCTTTGGTGAGCTTGGCGGGAATCATGAGCTGGGAGCCCTCTTCCAGGTACTTGGCGGCATAATCATAGAATTCCTTGCCCGGCACCACTTCCCCCGGAAGTGAGGCCACCGGCTCGTCGTTCCCCAGTACTGAGCATTCCAGTTCCCGTGCCTTGCGCTTCTTGCCGCCAACCCCCTGCTCAATCACGATTTTGCGGTCGTATTCGGCCGCCAGGAGCACGGCGGGAGCGAGTTCCTCGCGATTATGCGCCTTAGAAATTCCCACCGAAGATCCCAGATTGGCCGGCTTAACGAAGACCGGATAGCTGAGCTTGCTCTCGATGAAGCGCTGCACCTTTGCGGGATCGTCTTCCCAGTCGCGGCGCAGCACGGTGACATGCTTCACCATGGGCAGGCCGGCGCCGCGAAACAGCTGCTTCATGATGTCCTTGTCCATGCCGGCTGCCGAGCCCAGCACGCCCGCGCCCACGTAGGCGATGTCCGCCAGTTCCAGCAGGCCCTGGATGGTGCCGTCTTCGCCAAAAGTCCCGTGGAGCACAGGGAAGACCACGTCCACCTTGATGACGTTATCAGTCCAACGCCGGGCCATGGCGCCGTCGGGCTCAAAGGAGGTCATGGCGCCGGTGGAAGACTGCACCGGGACGGGGGGCACCACCACCGACTCCCCTTTGGCCAGCACCGCCGCGCCCAGAGTGTAATCGGGATCGCCAGCCCGCAGCTGGCGCTCTTCATGGCCTTTGCTGATGTTGTTGCTGCGCAGGAGTTGTTCTGCGCGTCCCGCCGTCACCCAGCGGCCTTCCTTGGTGATGCCGATGGGGACTACCTCGTACTGCTGCTTATCAATGGCTTCAAGGACTGATGCCGCCGAGAGCAGCGAAACTTCGTGCTCGCCGCTGCGCCCACCGAAAAGAATGCCGACCCGGGTTTTTTTCATGAAAAGGGAACCTGCCCCCAGTCTGAATAATGTCGTGCTGCGAGTCAACGCCTGGAGGGTTCACAAAGGTGTACGGGTGGACATGGCCGGGCGGAAAATCATTGAGGATTGAAGATTGTCAATTGACGATTGTCTCCTGGGTCGAGTCTCGATTTTTCAATCGTCAATCGTAAATCTTCAATCAACAATTGAACCGAAGGGTACTTTGGTGACTTGGCCGCCTATGAAGCCGTTGTCAAACTGTTTTGTACTTTATGTCTCGCTTGGCGACAGTTGCCTTGTTCGCATTGCTCATATTGCCGGCTTGCGCGCAACAGCCGGCGCAGCCGGCGCCAGTGACCGGCGACATCATTCGTCCGGCAGCACAGCCGGCTTCACAAGCGCCCGGACCACGCACACCGACTCCGGCACCTGCTCCAGCGGTCAAGCCGGTTTCGTCGCCACCGCCCAAAATCGTGACCTTGGAGCGCACGCTGGGCCCTTTTGCGGTTCAGAACCAGAGCTTCACGTTTGTCGAACACGTGCAGAGCATTGACCGTCAACCGCACGATCCCGACTCCGATGAGACGGTGGAATGGTGGGAGCTGCGCGACCCGGCGGGCAACGCCGTGTACCATCAGCAGGTTGGCGTTTCGCTGCAAAATGGCAGCTTCGACGACACCGAATCTGTGGGCGCGCGCCAGCTGACAACCAAGCTGGGACAGGGCATTCTGGTGGATGGTAGCTCGCTACCGTCGGCTCCCGAGTACAGTGGCTGGTTTCAGGTGTTCGGGCTGTTCAACGGCAAACTGGTCCCCTTCGGACCTCCTATGTCCACCGATGGTGAGTTCCTCGGTGAGGCGGAGGATAGCTTTCAGCCCAGCGTCATGTTTCGAGGGCAGCAGCCCCAAACCGTGACGCGCGACGTGCTCAATTTCCGGGTGTGGACGGGCAATTTCAGCATTATTTACCCGGTTTTGATTGACTGGATGCAAGCCAAGGTGCGCCCGGCCTGGACCTGCTACCGCACGACGGCTAAGGGCATGGTTGCCACTTGCACCTACAAGGTGCAGATTGATTCGGCAACACGCACACCCACGGATCTGACCTTCGTCCGGCTGTATGCCGAGCCGGAAGAAGGCTTCCCGGTGAAGCACGTGGTGGTGAAGCCCGAGTCCAAGATTGAATACCTGGAAGGACAGTTGCGAGTGGATTGGAGCGAAAGCAAGGACAACATCAACATCGGCGTGGGCGATGGTTCCGATGTCTGGCTGCACGTCCGCATTGACGGCCAGGAAGGGTGGATCCACACGCAAGAAGATTTTGACGCTGTCGGCCTGCCGCAAGCGGGGTAAAAATCCGCTTCCACCACAGAGCCACACAGGCATAGAGAAACCCGACTTCTGATCGAAGACAGCAAAGCTCTTCGTCGCCAGCTTCGATAGCTGGGTGGATGGCAGCAGGCTGACAGACTGACTGCCGGCGGTCACATCTTGCTGACAGTCCCGATTCCCTCCCAAGTATCTGTTTCCTTAACTACCTGCATTTGCACTGTGCCCACGGTCACACCTGATTGTGACCAGTTGGTCATCCGTGTGCCCTGAAGGAGGTCAAGTCAGGGAAGGCGAACACCATGTTCCGAGCAACAGTTGAGCACGACGGCGAGCTGGTGACGCTGCGAATCGAAGGACGGCTAAGCGGACCGTGTTTGGCAGAACTGGAGAACTGCTGGCGGCAAGCCATGAACGGGAACGGCAGAGGACAGGTGGTGGTGGACCTGAAGGAAGTCACGTTTGTAGGCGCGGAGGGCAAACAGCTTCTGGAGAGACTCTGCCGCGCCGGCGCCCAGCTAACCGGGGACGGGCTGATGACTCGGGACCTGGTGCAGCAAATAACCGAATCTGCGGCAGCGGCAAAAAAACAACTGTGAGGGAGCGAACAATGGCCACAGTGCACGCACCATACAACCTGGAAATGTCGGACAACTGTCTGAATTGCCAATTGCGGGGACGCGGGTTCTTCTGCCAGTTCGCGGGCGAGGAGTTGCGTGGCCTGGCGGCGGTTTCTTACTCCACGGTTTATCCAGAAAGTTCGGTGCTGTTCGTGGAAGGACAGATGCCGCGCGGGATATACATCCTGTGCCGCGGGCGGGCCAAGCTGTCAATGGTGTCCAGCGAGGGCAAGACGCTGATTTTGCACATCTCCGAACCCGGAGACATCCTGGGGTTGAGTTCCTGCCTGTTGGGCCAGCCCTACCAGGCTACGGTAGAAACCCTGAGCCCGTGCCAGCTTAACTTCATTCGTCGCGAGGATTTTCTGCATTACATCCGCAGCCATCCGGAGGCAATGTTCCGGGTGGCGGAATTTCTGAGCCGCGAGTACCGCGCCGCCTGCAACGAGATCGGGTCGCTGGGCCTGGCGCATTCGGCGGCGGAGAAGATGGCGCGCCTGCTGCTCGACTGGAAGGAGACGCACTCCAACGGCAACGGCACGACCGTGCTTAAGCTGACCTTAACCCACGAAGAGATGGCACAGATGATCGGCTCCAGCCGGGAAACCGTGACCCGCATGCTGGCCCGTTTCCGCGCCAAAAATTACATCGAGGTGCGGGGCTCTACCCTGGTCATCCGCAACCGGGCGGCGCTGCAATCCCTGGCCGATCAAGGGAGCGAAGAACCGGCGGAGTTAGCAGCAGCACCGCCACGTGTAAGCAATGTCTCAGTGATGAAGGGGAGTTTCAGGCCGGGCCAGGGCGGCGCTTCGGGGCCGCGCGGGCGTTCGGGTAAAACTCAGGTTCCAGCATTACAGCTATCGGCACGATAGGGCTCCGCATCAGAGGTACAGGGAGGGCGCCATGAATCCGACTCCTGTTTATTACTGCGAAGTCTGCGGCGCGGCGCAACGAGGCGATGGATGGTTCCTGGTGACCGAGGATCGGGACCGGAACACTCTCCAGATCCTGCAATGGAGCAACCGACTGGCGGAACGGCCCGGCATGCGACATGTGTGCTCAGCGTCGCACGTGGAAGAATTGGTGTCGCACTGGATGGTGGACGACAGCCTGGACTATGGCTGGCCGCGCGAGAATGCCGCCAGCGCTTCTTTGCCCGCTGATGCCCTGGATGAATCCTTCCGTTTGGGCGAACTCATGCTGGATCGATCCAGTTTCGCCGCCCTGGGAGAACGTCCTGATATGCTGAGCTCTATTCTGGAAGCGATTGACGGTGTGCTGCAAGCCCCGGCTACCGTGCGCTCTCTGCTGGCGGAGGCGGAGGAGGAAGAAGAGGCAGCACCGATCTATGACGCGTAGGTCCGGTTACCCTGCTGAAAGCGCCGGGAGCAACTCGCCGGCCAGGCGCAGGACATCTTCGTACAGAACGTCCCTTCCCAGAATTTCTAGTTCGCTGCTCACCAGGCGGCTGGCCGATTGATCTCCCGTTCGCACCAGGCGGCGCATGGGCGCCTGACCGGGAAGTTCGGCGCGGGTGGCCAGTCCCTTGCCATCCTGGCTGCGAGACACCGCGAACACAGCACGGCCGTCGCTGCAGGTAAGAAAGACAGCCGTCACACCCGAGCCAGGGCGTTTGCCATGACGGAGTTCCACCCGCAAACGGGAATCGCCGCTGCTCAGCTCCCAGGCACCGGCGTGCTGCTCTGCCCCTGGTTCCGCCAGGGCCGGGCGGGGATGCCTGAATCCGAGCTGCCGTCCCAGCCAGGCGGCCAGCAGCAGGGCATCCGCGGGGACCTTCGCATTCCCAATCCCATCGCCAAATTCCACCACAATCCGGCGCAGCTGCCGCAGGTAAGAAGCGCGAGCCTGCCCATCGAACAGCTGGGCGATAAGCTGACGCCAGGCGGTCAAGCGCGACCACGCCAGATCACTGACCGCCTTATTAGGGTGCTGAACCAGCGCTTGTACAGAGGGCCAATCGGCGTGTAAGTCCTCGAGCCCAGCCGAATCTACAATGATGCGCTCAGCCAGTTCGCTCAACTGGCGAAAGAGTGCGCTGCCTAGCGAGCGGGTGTCGCGCCACCACAGGAATACGGGCAGATCGGGCAGCACCAGGGCGCGGATGATGCTAGCCAGGCGAGGATGGGCGCTGGGCTTGGCCGCCAGGCTCACGAGCTCCCTGCCGATGTAGCGGTTGCCGGCATGGGAGGTGAGGCAGGAAGCGGACACTTCGGTGTGAATTTCCTCCGGCGAATCCGGCGGAGCCGGCGAAACCACGATGGCGCGGCAGGGATGATTGGAAATAATGGGATCCAGCAACCCGGTAGCCCGCTGCACGTCGGCAAAATTGCGGCAGTAGACAATCAGGTTCAGAGTGCGCGAACACAGCACCGGGCCGGCGTTGGATTTTTCCGCCTCCTGGCGCCACAAGTGGCGCAACTCCTGTTCCACCTTGCTGGCGTCCACGGGAATGCTGGTAGAAGACATCCTGACAACTTCCCTTCCTTAAGGTTTGCGCCAGCAGCCGCCACCCTGCAGCAGGCTGTCAGCGGCAGCCGGACCCCAAGTGCCGGCCGCATAGTTGGGAAATGCGGGCGCGGTCTGGCTGCCCCAGGCTTCCAGAATCGGAGTAAGGATTCCCCATGCCGCTTCGACCGCATCGCGATGGGCGAACAAGGTCGGATCCCCCAACATGCAATCCAGCAGCAGGCGTTCGTAAGCGCTGGCCGAAGCCACGCCGAACGAGGTGGAGTAACGGAAATCCATGGTCACAGGCCGCACGTGCATCGCCGGGCCGGGCTGCTTGGCGGTGAACTTCAGAGAAATGCCTTCATCGGGTTGGATGCGAATGACCAGCAGGTTGGGCGACATCTGTTCCGTGGGCGTGTGGTTGAAAAGCAGCAACGGCGCCTGGCGGAACTGAATAGCGATTTCCGTCAGCCGCTTGGGCAGCCGCTTGCCGGTGCGAAGATAAAAGGGGACGCCGGCCCAGCGCCAGTTCTCGATAAAAAGCTTGAGGGCAACAAAGGTCTCGGTTGTGGAGTTCGGATTGACACCTGGCTCGGAGCGGTAGCCGGGAACCTCCTTGCCGTCAACCCAGCCGGGTCCGTACTGGCCGCGCACGGTGCAGGAATTTACGCGGTCGCCGATGAGCGGTGGAATGGCGCGAAGCACCTTAAGTTTTTCGGAGCGCACCTCCTCGGCGCCCATGGAAGCGGGCGGCTCCATGGCGGTGAGGGCTAAGACCTGAGAAAGGTGGTTCTGCACCATATCGCGCAGGGCGCCCGATTCCTCGTAATAAGCGGCGCGGTTTTCCACGCCCACGGTTTCGGCGGCCGTAATCTGCACGTTGTCCACATAGCGACGATTCCAGATGGGCTCGAAAATTCCGTTTGCAAAACGGAACACTAAGAGGTTCTGAACCGTTTCCTTACCCAGGTAGTGGTCAATGCGGTAGACCTGCTCTTCGTGGAAAACCTTGGAAATCGCCTGGTTCAGTTCGCGGGCGCTCTGCAGGTCGTGGCCGAAGGGCTTCTCGATGATGAGGCGATGCCAGCCCTTCTCGCCCTGCGCCAGACCCGCCGCATCCAGTTGCTGCACGATGCCGGCGAAGGAACTCGGGGGCACGGCGAGATAGTAAACGCGGTTGCCGTTGGTGCCGCGCTGCCGGTCAATATCCTCCAGCATTGAGGAGAGACTGGCGTAGTCTTCGGGATGGCCGGGGTGCGCGGAAAGGTAGAACAGTCCCTCGGCAAAGCTCTCCCAGGCCTCGCGGTCCACCGGCCCCTGCTCGCCAAACTGTTCCACCGCCTCTTTCATCGAGTCGCGGAACTGCTGGTCGTTCATGTCGGTGCGGGAAAAGCCGACCACCGAAAAGCCAGCCGGCAGCAGGCGCTCGCGCCACAAGTTGTACAAAGCGGGCATGAGCTTGCGCCGGGTCAGGTCGCCGGAGGCGCCGAAGATGACCATCACACACGGATCGGGGGTGCGCTCCAGGCGCATGCCCTCACGCAGCGGATTTTCCATCGTCAGGACAGCCACATTCGCTCCTCGTACGCGATGAATCCTTTTGTTTCTTGTCCGGCCCCCGGGTTAAGCGGCGCGATGCCCCGAATTCAACTCCGACCGCAGTTCGTGCGCGACTTCCAGCAGTTGCGCCAAGCCGCCCTGCGCGTTGCTTCCCAGTTGCACCCGAACCACGCGCCGGCCGCGCTG
>DATEGM010000417.1:0-4818 GCA_035280085.1 Terriglobales bacterium | reverse complement strand
GTGGTGCTGATGCACCTGCGCAAGAAGGGCCTGCCAGAGGTCTCGCTGGAAGAGAGCCTGGAGCCGCAGGAGGAAGGACCCAAGAAGGACATTGGCGCCCGCGACAACATGCTGGCGGGCTCCATTGACCGGGTCAACCTGGAGCGGGCCATCGAAAGCCTGCCGCCGGGGTATCGTATTATTTTTGTGCTGCACGACATTGAGGGTTACGAACACAACGAGATTGCCGAGATCATGGGATGTTCCATCGGCAACAGCAAGTCGCAGCTGCACAAGGCGCGCATGAAATTGCGCGATCTGCTCAAAACCAGCCGCACCGAGAGGGCGACGAGGAGTTGAGCAGCAAGGGAGCGGGACCGGGGAGAAGGAGCTTATGACCTGCGCGGAATTTCAAGCAGCTCTGGCTTACATAATTGATAACGGCGGCAACGCCGAACAGCAGGAGCATCTGCGCCAGTGCGCGGTCTGCTCCGACCTGGTTTCCGATCTCAAGTACATTGCCGAGCAAGCCAAGCTGCTGGTACCCATGATGGACCCGTCCAAGAAAGTGTGGGATGGCATCAAGTCCACGCTGGAACGGGAAGGCCTGGTTAAAGACAGCGCCAGGGGGGGTCTTCTAGGAAGCACGCCGCTTTCCCGCTGGGGGCCGGCCAACTGGATGCTGCCGGTAGCAGCCGCGCTGCTGGTGGCGGTAGGCCTGTTGTACTACCAGAGCAGAAACAGCGGGCAGCAGGCCGGCCTGCAGACCTCCAGCGGCAATGCCGTGGCTGTGAGCATGCCGGCAGCGCCGCTGCAGTTTGCCAGCATGGGCGATGTGCAGGACCAGCAGGTGCTTTCGGAAGTGGCGGCGCACGTCCCCGCCTTGAGCCAGGCCTACCGGCAAGACTTGCAGCGGGTGAACGCCTACATTGCGGACGCGCGCACGCTGGTGGTCAGCAATCCCGACGATGAAGAAGGCCGCCAGGCGCTAATGGCGGCTTACCAGCAGAAGGCCATGTTGTATAAGATGGCCATGCGGCACTCGCTGCCCTGAACATAGGCACGGGGGTCCGGTAGAACGGGGAGGCACAAACGCCGGCAGTGGGCGCAAAACAGATGATGACGAGCATGCCGCGCAGCGTTCTCTGGGTGCTGGTCGTGCTGGCGGGCAGCGCTACTCTCGTTGCTGCCGCTGAAAACCGCAAAGAATTCCATTACAACCTCGGTCCCCACGCCGCTGTCAGCGTCATGAATGAGTTCGGCGGCGTTACCATCACCCCTTCCAGCGACAGCCAGGTTGGCGTGGTGGCTTTGTTACGCTCCAACAAAGTGGAAGTGGATGCCACCCAGCGCGGCGGCCGCCTGGAGCTGCGCACTCATTTCCTGCAGAACGCCACCCCCGAAGAAGGGCGCGTGGACTACGAGCTGCGGGTTCCGGCGGACACTTCCCTCACCGTCCGTTCCAGCAGCGGGCCCATTTCTGTTCAGGGCATTAATTCCGACATGACTCTGGAGGGCGACGCCGCCAACATCGTCGTGCGCCAGGCAGATGGCGGCCACATTCACGCCCACACCCTGAGCGGCCCCGTCCGCCTCGAGGATTTGGCCCATGGCGATGTGGAAGTTGTTACCGTCAGCGGCCCGGTCACCCTGGAGAATGCGGACGGGCGCATGGTTACGGTAAATACCACCGACGCCAAAATCACTTATAACGGTGACTTCGGCGACAGCGGCGACTATACCTTTGCCAATCATTCCGGCGACATTGACGTCACCCTGCCGGCCAGCGCCTCGGTTGACATCACCGCCACCTCCGAAAAGGGCGGCGTGACCAACGATTTTCCTTTTCATGCGCTGGCCCATACTGCTATTCCCCTCACCCAGGGAAGGTCCTTCGCCGGCACCGCCAATGCTGGTTCCTCTTCGATTCGGCTGCGTTCCTTCAGTGGTAAAATCCACGTCAAGAAAAAGTAAACAACCGCAATTTGGGCCCTGAATGAGACGGGCGGCGTGTCTCTTATTTTCCCTTGCCGGGGTCCACGCATTGGAGGTTTTCGCCTGAAACGAGCTGCCAGACCAGCCAAGGTGGGCACGCGTCGCCGCTCGCTTGCGGGCAAACCTGTTCCGCGGGCACAGTCGGTGTTTCTGGCCGGCTTCATGGGCGCCGGCAAGAGCAGCGTGGGTAAGGCGCTGGCCGCGCACCTGGGTTGTCAGTTCATTGATCTGGATGGTCGGATAGAAGCCCGGCAGCAGCGCAAGATCTCTGACATTTTCCGCGACTCCGGCGAAAGCGAGTTTCGCCAACTGGAAAGTGAGGAGTTGCAGCGGGTGCTGGCGGAGGTGGAGGGGAGGGCGGCGGTAGTGGCTTTAGGTGGAGGCACTTTCGTGTACCCCGGCAACGCTCACTCGCTTCGTGATTGCGGCTACACTGTCTTTCTGGACGCCCCGGTAGAGCTGCTGTGGCAGCGCGCGCAAGCGCAGGGCGCGCGTCCCCTGGCCGTCTCCGAGAACCACTTCCGGCAATTGTATGCCGCCCGCCGCTCGCGTTATATGGAAGCGGATTGTTGTGTGCAGACCGGCGGCAGGCCGGTGGCTCAGGTGGTGGCCGAAATAGCGCAGAGGTTGCCGTGGCTAAGGGGCAAAGGAGAAGCGCAGTGAATTCAGGCAGGGCGTGGCCGGTGGCATTTTGCGTGGCGGTTCTGGCGATCGCCGCCTGCGCCGATAGCGGCGGCAAAGTGGTGGATTCCGGCACCTTCGGCGTCTTCCGCGGAGGCAAGCGTGTGGCCACGGAAACTTTCAAAATTGAGCAGGAGCCGGGCGGCAGCACCGCCAGTTTTCAGCTCAAAATTGACGACGGCTCCAAGGAACCGGCGCAAACCGCGGAGATGGAACTTACCAGTACCGGCTCGCTCAAACGTTACGAGTGGCATCAACTGATGCCTGAGAAGGCGGAAGCGCTGGTCACTCCCAATGACCCGTTTCTCCTGGAGAAGATGTTGAGCGCCCCCGGGGCCAAACCGGTGCAGCAGCCTTTTCTGGTGCCGCCCACTACCGTGATTCTGGACAATAATTTCTTTGCCCAGCGCGAATTGCTGGCCTGGCGTTATATGGCGGGAGGCTGCAAACCGGGAGCCAAGGACATGGAATGCAGGCTGGCGCCCGAAAAATTTGGCATTCTGGTTCCTCAGGCCCTCAACACCTCCACCGTAACCATGGAGTCAGTGGGCTGGGAGAAGGTTCCAATTCGCGGAGCGGAGCGCACCCTGATCCGCCTGAACTTGAAAACCGAGAACGGCGACTGGGCCTTGTGGCTGGACAACAATTACAAGCTGGTGCGCATGTTGATATTGAATGAGAATACGGAGGTGCTGCGCGACTAAATTGGTGTCGCGCAGCTTGTCCCCGAGGTAAGCAGTGGCCTTGACTGACACACGCACGGCGCGGGTCCTGTTCACCGCCCTCCTGTTTCTGGCCGGGCTGGCTCTGGTTTACCTGACCCGCCGCACCCTGGTGCTGGTTCTGTTCGCCATTTTCTTCGCCTACCTGGTGGAACCGCTGGTGTCGCAAATGACGCGCTGGGTACACACCCGCACCCGCGCCATTGGCGTCATCTACCTGGGTTTGGCGATTCTGCTCACGGTGTTCTTCTCGTTCATCGGTCCGCGCATTGGCCACGAAGCGCAGAAGCTGACGGAAAATCTGCCCACCCTGCTGCGCAACATCAGTTCGGGACAGATCGCCCTGCAGATCGGCTCTCAGCGTGGCTGGAGCGCCCACACCCAGCAGCAGGTCAAAGACTTTCTCGCCGGGCACAGCGGCGAACTGGCGGAACTGGCCAGCCGCGCGGGCATCCGCCTGGCCACCGTGGCGCAGAACATCTGGTGGATGATCCTGATTCCCATCCTGGCGGTCTTCTTCCTTCGGGATGGCCGCACCTTCACCGACGTGGGGCTGATGATGATCAACAGCCGCCCGCAGCGCGAACTCGCGGAAGGCGTCATCAATGACCTGAACGACATGCTGGCGCACTTCATCCGCGCCCAGCTCACGCTCGCCGCCCTGGCCCTGTTGGTCTATGTGGTGTTCCTGGGCATCATGCGCGTGCCTTACGCCCTGGTGATGGGCACGGCCGGCGGCATCCTCGAATTTATTCCCGTGGTGGGGCCGTTCGTCGCCGCCGTGCTCATCATTGGTGTCGCCCTGCTCATGAGCTACCAGCATCTGTTCTGGCTGGCCCTGTTTTTGGGCATATGGCGGCTGGTTCAGGATTACGTTACGCTGCCGCGCATTATGGGGGAGACCATGCAACTGCATCCCCTGGCGGCCATTTTTGGCGTGCTCGCCGGCGCCGAGATTGCAGGCGTGATTGGCGTGTTTCTCTCTATCCCGGTGATGGCCAGCCTGCGCATTGTCTGGCGGCGCTGGCGAATCTACGCGGAGAAGAAAAAGTTTGGCCCGCTGGAAGGTTTCGCTGCGGTCGCCCCCAATTCCGGAACAAAACTGTAGCTTCCCCCCGCTGGCGCTCACATTCGGCTCACGAGCTTCGTTCAGGGCATGGCTTCAGCCATGCTGCGGCGATGGCCGTGAAACTGCGGCTTGCCGCTGCCGACAAACGCTGCACAGCGACTGAGGCCGGGTTCCCTTGAGTGGGTTACAGAAGGCGACCAGTCGCTGTTTGAGGGAACTACCTGAAGGGGATGGTGGGCACTGCAGGACTCGAACCTGCGACCTCGTGCGTGTGAAGCACGCGCTCTAACCAACTGAGCTAAGCGCCCCCGTTTTGCAGGGATTCCTTTTAGATACTAACAACTACCCGCGGATTGGGGCAAACAAGCAACT